>NZ_JANEWI010000007.1:0-152246 GCF_028069775.1 Citrobacter sp. Igbk 17
TCTGTCGGTGAGCGCTCTCCTGAGTAGGACAAATCCGCCGGGAGCGGATTTGAACGTTGCGCAGCAACGGCCCGGAGGGTGGCGGGCAGGACGCCCGCCATAAACTGCCAGGCATCAAATAAGTGAAAAAGCCCATCCTGACGGACGGGCTTTTTTGCGTCTGCGTGTTTTTCCGGAAACAGGCGGATGCGCCGGACTGAATGTATTTTGTAGGCCTGATAAGCGCAGCGCATCAGGCACTCCCGGCGGCATTTTGCCGGATGCGGCGTATCGCCTTATCCGGCCTACAACTGTCTGGACCATCAGGCACTCCCGGTGGCATTTCGCCGGATGCGGTGTATCGCCTTATCCGATCTACAACTGTAAAAACCTGCCCTGTTATCCGTATCCCACCTTCAGTAGTGGGTGCGGTCATCCTCTTAAGTCCTGTCCTATTGTTGAATCTAACAGTTTTGTATCGATGTTGGGTTTACGCAGTGAGATGGGGGGTTGAGAGGGGTTGTGATTGCTTTAGAAAGATCAGAGGCTATAAAAGCAAAAACCCAGCCATAGGCTGGGTTCTTTAAATAGTGGTGCCCGGACTCGGAATCGAACCAAGGACACGGGGATTTTCAATCCCCTGCTCTACCGACTGAGCTATCCGGGCAACGGGGCGCATTAAACCGTATTCACGCATGCCAGTCAATCAAATTTCAGGAAAAGCTGCTCAACCGCTTAATATTACGGCAATCTGTGTGTTTTTGCCTGAAGTTTGCACAAATTATCCCTGATAATCCAGGTGTAAGGGGGCACAACCATGGTGACATGTATTGCGTGCTAAGTACGGTGGTTTTTGCTGATTCCAGCTGCGTGGGTGCATGGTAAGACAAGGTGAATAACAGAACATTTCGCACCACCGTGAAGATGGTGCGGTTTTAGCCGTGCGCCGGAAAGGAATGCTCGTTTAGGTGAGTGCGCCACCCTGACGACACTGAGCAAAACGCAGGATATCTTCGGCCAGACGATGTGCTGTTTCTACATCAGCATGGCTGCGATTAACCAGCATGCGACTCAGGCAGCCCTCCAGCACCAGTTCCATCTGTTTGGCGACCATTGCCGGGTCATCAACTTCCAGTGTCGTCAGCAGCTCATGTGTGAAGTCATGTGCAGCCTTTTTCTGCTGATCAGCTAACTGATGGACAGGATGGCCAGGATCGGGATAAAACGTGCAGGCAGCGATGAACAGGCAACCAGGATAGCGATTATTACTCACGCATTCGGACAGTGCGTTATAGCGTGCCAGTAGTTTCTGCTCAGCACTCAGCGTGTCATCCAGCAAAAGCTGACGCCGCCAGATATCCACCCGTTGGCTGAGGTAACGCAAGGCATCGTACAGAATGGCCTCTTTATCAGGCCAGAAGCGTTGCAGTTCATCAAGTGGATAATCGACATGCTCAGCCACCATTTCCAGTGTGGTATTGGCTATCCCTTGAACCTCAAGTAATTTCAGGGCTTCTCCCAGGACATCTTCACGTTGCACGGTATTCTCCTCCGTATTTCCTTTTGCAAGTGTCGCTCACGGTTGGCGATCACGCAAATGCGCACTAAAGGTCGATGCATCCATAAAGCCCGTTACCCGTGCTTGCGGATGCTCTTTACCCTGGGCATCAAAGAACAGAATTGTCGGCAGCCCTAATACCTGTAAATGTTTAAGAAGTGCGACATCTTGTGCATTGTTTGCGGTGACATCCGCCTGCAACAGCACCGTATCGCCCAGCGCGTGTTGCACCTGTGGGCTACTGAAGGTGTACTTCTCGAACTCTTTACAAGCAACACACCAGTCAGCATACAAATCCAACATGACAGGCTTGCCTCTGGCTCGCTCCAGTGCCTGATTTAACTCGTCCACCGATGTCACTGGGGTGAAGTTCAGGTGCGTCTGGGTTTGGGCATGCGACGCACCAAATGCCCAATCCTGTAATGGTCGTACACTTACCAGCGCCGCAGCTAACAGGACAATCTGCACGATACGCATCCAGCCTTGTTTTGCCTGCAGACTGGTGATGAACGCCCAGGCAAAGAATGCCACGCCAAGCAGTGACCACAGGCGAATGCCCCACTCATCGCCGATAATCCGCTCGAGTAAAAAGACGGGAAGCGCAAGGATGACGAAACCAAAAGCAGTCTTGACCTGTTCCATCCATGGGCCACTTTTTGGCAGTAGGCGGTTACCAAATACGGTAATCAGCATCAGGGGTAATCCCATCCCCAGTGCGTACAGATACAGCGTACCGCCTCCCAGCCACATATTTCCGCTCTGAGCGATATACAGCAAAATCGCGCTCAGTGGTGCCGTGGTGCAAGGGGAACAGATCAGTCCAGCAATCGCTCCCATTGTAAATACGCTGCCCGGAGAACCGCCTTGCTGGCGATTACTCATCAATGTCAGACGTGTTTGCAGTGAGGAAGGGAGTTGTAATGTGAACAAGCCGAACATCGACAAGGCCAGCAGCGTAAAGACAATGGCAAGCCCAATCAGTACATAGGGATGCTGTAGCGCGGCCTGGAACTGTAGCCCGGCAGCCGCAACAACCAGACCCAGAGCAGTGTAGGTGAGCGCCATTCCCTGTACGTAGATGAAGGTCAGCAGCAGCGCACGCCCGGTTGATAAGCGTTGTTTACCACCGAGTACGATCCCGGAAATTAGTGGATACATCGGCAGTACACAAGGGGTAAAGGCAATGCCAATCCCGATCAGCAATGCCCACAGTGCGGAAAAGGGGAGTTGGGCGGCTGGTTGTGATTGTTCTTCCGGGGCGACTGTAACAGGCGTTGGTGTAGGCGTCGCATCTGTACGAGCCATGACTTCGCTGAGTGGAACGGTTTTGGTTTCCGGCGGATAGCAAAATCCGGCATCGGCACAGCCCTGGTAAGTGACGGTCAGCGTTGCTCCAGATGCGGCCTGATTGATCGTTACTGGAACGTTCAACTGCTTACGGTAAATTTCGCTTTTGCCGTAAAACTCATCTTCATGCCAGACGCCTGGCGGCAGCTTTACCTCGGCAATATCGGCCTGTGATGGCGTAATGCTTATCTGTTTGCGGTACAGGTAGTAGCCGTCTTTTACCTGCCATGAGAGGTTCAGATCATGTTGGTTTTGCTGAAAATCAAAAATAAATGCCCGGTCAGCAGGAACAAACTGCGAGTGGCCAGGCGAATCGAATAATCCGGCAAAAGTGGATGTGCTGCATAGCAGCAGGATCAGCGTAAGGATGCGTTGAGCCATGAGCGGTAATCAAAGTCTCCGTGAGTGACGGGTAAAACCAGAAGTTCAGGGGTTTGATACGGATGATGAGACTTCAGGCAATCGAGAAGTGCTTGCTGGTGCGTGACGGTGGTTTTTAAAATCATCTGGACTTCATATTCCTGCTCCAGCTTACCCTCCCAATAATAGAGAGACGTTGCACCGGGCAGCAGAGTCACGCAGGCGGCCAGTTTTTCTGCCAGTACTTTGGCTGCCAGATCCTGGGCCGTTGCTTCATCCGGGGCGGTACAAAGCACCACAACGGTATCGGGGATGGAAATATCCTGACTCTTTACATCAAGCATAAACACCTCGAAATAACAGAGTAACCAGCAAGAGAACGGTAACTATACAACGGACGAGGGAAGGATGTTAGTTAAAGCGAGGCGGGGAGGAACTGCGGGATGCATAAGCACCCCGCAGGTAAAACTTACAGCATGACGCTACCCAGCAAGAAGCCGAAGCAGACAGCCAGAACCACACCCAGCGTACCTGGGATGAAGAACGGATGGTTAAAGACGAATTTACCGATACGGGTAGTACCGGTGTCATCCATCTGAACCGCCGCAACCAGAGTCGGGTAGGTAGGCAGAATGAACAGACCAGAAACCGCAGCGAAAGACGCTACAGCGGTCAGTGGAGAAACGTTCAGTGCCAGAGCCATCGGCATCAGTGCTTTAGCCGTTGCAGCCTGAGAATACAGCAGTGCAGAAGCAAAGAAGAAGATGACGGCCAGCAGCCACGGATGACCCTGAATTACGCTACCTGCAGTATCTTTGATCCAGTCAATGTTGTGAGATACGAAGGTATCACCCAGCCATGCAACACCCAGGATACAAATACAGGCACTCATACCTGCTTTGAAGGTGCTGGAGTTCAGGATGGAGTCAGTTTCAACGCGGCAGATGATTGTCGTCAGCGTCGCGATGCTCAGCATAATGATCAGAATGGCGTTGGTGGTGTTCATCAGCGGCTTAGCAACCAGACCGAGGCTTGGGCTGTTGACGATGGCGTAAACGACGACACAAACCACACCGAGCAGGAACAACCATACGGAGGTTTTCGCACCGGCTTTGATTTCAACTTGTCTTTCACCGCGCAGCTCAACCAAACCTTCTTCCAGACGCTTACGATAAATCGGATCGTCAGACAGTTTGGAGTTGAACAGCATGGTGACCAGGAAGGACATCACCAGCACAGCCAGCAGGGTGGACGGAATGACCACTGACAGCAGGTGAATGTAGCTGATACCATGACCTTCCATTACGGAAGACATGTAAACCACGGCCGCAGAGATAGGTGATGCGGTAATCGCAATCTGTGCAGAAACCACGGCAGTAGAGAGCGGACGGCAAGGTTTGATCCCTTGCTCCTTCGCGACTTCAGCGATAACTGGCAGCGTTGCCAGAGAGATGTTGCCGGTACCCGCGAAGATAGTCAGGAAATAGGTCACGATCGGTGCAAGGATTGTGATGTATTTCGGGTTCTTACGCAGCAGTTTTTCAGTTTGATGGACCAGATAGTCCAGACCACCAGCAATCTGCATGGCAGAGATAGCAGCGATAACTGCCATGATAATGGAAATAACATCGAACGGAATATTACCCGGTTTTACGCCAATAGCGGCGAGAACCAGAACACCCAGCCCACCTGCAAATCCAATACCGATACCCCCAAGTCTGGCACCTAAAAAGATTGCCAGCAAAACGATGATAAGTTCTAAAACTATCATATTAGCCTTCCTTGTTGTTTAACAAGTTGATATTAAATTGTTGTTTTTAAGTAACTTCGTGCAAGAAAAAAGGCACGTCATCATGACGTGCCCTCTCTGGTACTACCCTACACGATTACTGTTCGCTTTCATCAGTATAACGTTTTGCTTTATAAGCCGGGTGCATCAGGTTCTGTGCAGAGAAGATATCGTCCAGTTCTGCTTCGGTCAACAGACCGCGCTCCAGGACAACTTCACGCACGCTCTTACCGGTTTCGGCACAAATTTTACCGACGATGTCGCCGTTGTGGTGACCGATGAACGGGTTGAGGTAGGTGACGATACCGATGGAGTTATAAACGAATGCTTCACACACTTCTTTGTTAGCAGTGATGCCGCTAACGCATTTTTCCAGCAGGTTGTAGCAAGCGTTGCTCAGAATGTGGATAGATTCGAACATTGCCTGGCCGATAACCGGTTCCATTACGTTCAGCTGCAGCTGGCCTGCTTCAGATGCCATGGTAACAGTAACGTCGTTACCGATGACTTTGAAGCAAACCTGGTTTACAACTTCTGGAACAACCGGGTTCACTTTTGCTGGCATGATAGAAGAACCCGCCTGCAGTTCCGGCAGGTTGATCTCATTCAGGCCGGCACGTGGACCAGAGGAGAGCAAACGCAGGTCGTTACAGATTTTGGACATTTTCACAGCCAGACGTTTCAGTGCACCATGCACCATAACGTATGCGCCGCAGTCGGAGGTTGCTTCAATCAGGTCTTCTGCCGGAACGCAGGCGAAACCGGTCACTTCAGCCAGTTTTTGCACTGCCAGCGGAGAGTACTCTTTCGGTGTGTTCAGACCCGTACCGATTGCAGTTGCGCCGAGGTTAACTTCCAGCAGCAGCTCAGCGGTACGTCCAATGTTTTTCACTTCTTCTTTCAACAGTACGCTGAAAGCACGGAATTCCTGACCGAGGGTCATCGGTACAGCATCCTGCAACTGGGTACGACCCATTTTCAGGATGTCCTGGAATTCAACAGCTTTTTGCTCGAAGCCTTCACGCAGCTGGTTAAGAGCATCAATCAGTTTGATGATGGATGCGTAAACAGCGATACGGAAACCGGTCGGGTAAGCGTCGTTGGTAGACTGACATTTGTTGACGTGGTCGTTCGGGTTCAGGTACTGATATTCACCTTTCTGGTGACCCATCAGTTCCAGACCGATATTGGCCAGCACTTCGTTGGTGTTCATGTTGACGGAGGTACCCGCACCACCCTGGTAAACATCTACCGGGAACTGATCCATGCATTTTCCGTTATTCAGGACTTCATCACACGCCGCGATGATGGCATTTGCCACGCTCTTAGGAATAGTTTGCAGCTCTTTGTTGGCCAGTGCCGCTGCCTTTTTAACCATTACCATGCCGCGAACAAATTCAGGAATGTCACTGATTTTGTTGTTGCTAATGTAGAAGTTTTCAATCGCTCTCAGAGTGTGAACACCATAGTAAGCGTCCGCTGGAACTTCCCTGGTACCCAACAAGTCTTCTTCGATACGAATGTTGTTTAACATGTGAACCTTCTTTTTCAAGCTGCCAATGATTTGACTAAACACACAGGATATATGTGATTTCGATTGTTTCTCGACCGACGATTATCCCCTGCATCGGTCTGATACCCGAGATCATATGCTGGTTCAGGATTTCTACCGTAATCTGGATCACTTAAAACGTGGAATTTACCCCTTATTTATTATTCTGTGAAATAGATCACCCCTTTAGGATTAACACCAAATATTAGTGTACAAGTAGCTTGAAATTTTGCTAATCACCACAATATTTGGGTGATGCAAGTCACACAATTTTCGAACAGTTGTTGGTGAAAACGACTGTTTTCAACAGGAGAGCCCTTTGCGCTGGATACCATTACTTGCCATTTTTCTCTATGTTTACATAGAGATATCTATTTTTATCCAGGTCGCCCATGTGCTGGGTGTCCTGATGACCCTGATTTTGGTTATTTTTACCTCGGTTATCGGTATGTCTCTGGTTCGTAACCAAGGATTTAAGAACTTTTTACTGATGCAACAGAAAATGGCAGCAGGTGAAAGTCCGGCTGCAGAAATGATCAAGAGCGTGTCGCTGATTATCGCCGGCTTACTGTTGGTGTTGCCTGGTTTCTTCACCGATTTCCTCGGTCTTCTTCTTTTATTACCACCAGTGCAGAAACATTTGACCATGAAGTTACTGCCGCATTTGCGTTTTTCGCGTATGCCAGGTGGTGGATTTAGTGCCGGAACTGGCGGTGGTGATACCTTTGACGGTGAATTTCAGCGCAAAGATGACAAGCGCGACAGCATCGAACATAAAGACGATCGTCGGGATTAAGCATCAGTATGTAGGCCGGATAAGCGTTAGCGCCATCCGGCAAAAGTATTTATAGGCCGGATGATGGCGTCAACGTTGCCTTATCCGGCCTGCGGGGTAAAAACAGCCACAGTCCTGCCAGCATAATCAACGCATACAGACTCTTCCAGCCGACCATCGCCAGCAGCAGTAGGCACAGTAGCCCCCCCACTATCGCCAGTACGCGATAGTGCCCTTTTAGCAATCGACACCCTGCCAGCATGCACAGCAGATAAATCATAATAAAGATGCCGTTAGCGTAGACGATTAACGCGTCGAGATTGATTTGCAGCATATAGATGCACAAGGTACTGATGACGCAGCAACCCAATACCGCGTTTAGCGCATTACCCGGAAGATGGCGAGGGGACAGGCGAGCCAGATAGCTCTCCGGTTTATATTGTGCTTGCGACCACACCAGACGGGCGAAACTTTGGATATAAATGTTCAGGCTGGCAAAGCAGGCCAGATAACCAATGATGCAGGCAACCCACAGGGCCTGAATGCCAAACAGTTGGACGACGATTTCAGGCAGCGATGCCGCCGCCGCCATCTGTTTACCGTAGGCATCAAAATGCAGCACAACGACGGTACATGCCCAGTACACGGAGCCGGCCAGTAGCAGGCCAATCATCAGGGCGCGCGGGAAGTCCCGTTCCGGATTTTTGAATTCAGAGGCCAGGTGTGCGAACGCCTCAAGGCCAACAAAGCACCAGAACATCACCGACAGCGCGGCAAAAAGTCCGGGAAACTCAATCTTGTCGATGGCAGGAAAGGGGATCTCACTCGGTTTCAACTCGCCAGCCCACCAGATGGCGACAATCAGCGCTACGATCAGTCCGGCAATCACCGTTTGCAGGTTAGCGCTGGAGCTGGCACCCCGCGAACCGATGTACCAGACCAATACCAGCGTGCCAAGTTCAGCCAACAGAAGCTGCCAACCATGCCAGCCAAACATTGCCTGGCCAAATCCTGCGGCGATGTGCAATGCCGCAGGTAACCCCACTGGAATTACCGATAAAAAAAGCCATCCGGTAACGCGCTCAAGCCGTGAGCCAAAGGCCATGCCGACAAAATGCGCCACACCGCCTGCGCTGGGAAAATGGCGACCGAGTACGGCGAAGACAATCGCCACCGGAAAGACTAAAACGATCAGCACCGGCCATGCCCACAGGCTGTTGTTGCCAGCAACCAGCGCAGCCAATGCGGGGACGGCGAAAACGCCTGTACCTAACAATGATGTCGACAACAGGCCAACGCCTTGAGCCAGTCCCAGCTCTTGTTTTAGTCCGCTCATAAGTTGTTATCCGGTTATGCCCATGTACCGGGCTACAGCGCAGATTTTCGATGGTATCACAATAGGATTTGCTTATGACGACGTGGCTGAAATCGTTATGAAATGTGAGGCGTGTCGGTGTTTTGACGGGATTTTCTGCTGATAAAAATTTTTTTTCGCTTGCCCCCTTGAAGGCACAAAAGCCCATCCCCATCTCTCTGGTCACTAGCCGGGATACCGTTTACGGGCCGGCGTCACCCATAACTGATAAAGACTTTCTCAAAGGAGAGCTATCAATGAGTATTCGTCCGTTACATGATCGTGTGATCGTCAAACGTAAAGAAGTTGAATCCAAATCTGCTGGTGGCATCGTACTGACCGGTTCCGCAGCAGGTAAATCAACTCGTGGCGAAATCATCGCTGTCGGTAAGGGTCGCATCCTGGACAACGGTTCTGTACAGCCGCTGGACGTGAAAGTCGGCGATATCGTCATTTTCAACGATGGCTACGGTGTTAAATCTGAGAAGATCGACAATGAAGAAGTGTTGATCATGTCTGAAAGCGACATCCTGGCAATTGTTGAAGCCTAATCCGCGAACGACACTGAACATACGAATTTAAGGGAAAGAGAAAATGGCAGCTAAAGACGTAAAATTCGGTAACGACGCTCGTGTGAAAATGCTGCGCGGCGTAAATGTACTGGCAGATGCAGTGAAAGTTACCCTCGGTCCAAAAGGCCGTAACGTAGTTCTGGATAAATCTTTCGGTGCACCGACCATCACTAAAGATGGTGTTTCTGTTGCACGTGAAATCGAGCTGGAAGACAAGTTCGAAAACATGGGCGCGCAGATGGTGAAAGAAGTTGCCTCTAAAGCGAACGACGCTGCAGGCGACGGTACCACCACCGCAACCGTTCTGGCCCAGTCTATCATTACTGAAGGCCTGAAAGCTGTTGCCGCGGGTATGAACCCGATGGATCTGAAACGTGGTATCGACAAAGCTGTCGCTGCTGCAGTTGAAGAACTGAAAGCACTGTCCGTACCGTGCTCCGACTCTAAAGCTATTGCTCAGGTTGGTACCATCTCCGCTAACTCCGACGAAACCGTAGGTAAACTGATCGCTGAAGCGATGGACAAAGTCGGTAAAGAAGGCGTGATCACCGTTGAAGACGGTACCGGTCTGCAGGACGAACTGGACGTGGTTGAAGGTATGCAGTTTGACCGCGGCTACCTGTCTCCTTACTTCATCAACAAGCCGGAAACTGGCGCAGTAGAACTGGAAACGCCGTTCATCCTGCTGGCTGACAAGAAAATCTCCAACATCCGCGAAATGCTGCCAGTTCTGGAAGCCGTGGCTAAAGCAGGCAAACCGCTGCTGATCATCGCTGAAGATGTTGAAGGCGAAGCGCTGGCTACTCTGGTAGTTAACACCATGCGTGGCATCGTTAAAGTGGCTGCAGTTAAAGCACCTGGCTTCGGCGACCGTCGCAAAGCAATGCTGCAGGATATCGCAACCCTGACTGGCGGTACCGTTATCTCTGAAGAGATCGGTATGGAGCTGGAAAAAGCGACCCTGGAAGATCTGGGTCAGGCGAAACGTGTTGTTATCAACAAAGACACCACCACCATCATCGATGGCGTGGGTGAAGAAGCGGCAATCCAGGGTCGTGTGACTCAGATTCGTCAGCAGATCGAAGAAGCAACTTCTGATTACGACCGTGAAAAACTGCAGGAGCGCGTAGCGAAACTGGCTGGCGGTGTTGCTGTGATCAAAGTCGGTGCTGCAACCGAAGTTGAAATGAAAGAGAAGAAAGCTCGCGTTGAAGATGCCCTGCACGCGACCCGTGCTGCGGTAGAAGAAGGCGTGGTTGCTGGTGGTGGTGTAGCGCTGATCCGCGTAGCATCCAAAATTGCTGGCCTGAAAGGTCAGAACGAAGACCAGAACGTGGGTATCAAAGTTGCGCTGCGCGCAATGGAATCTCCGCTGCGTCAAATCGTTCTGAACTGCGGCGAAGAGCCGTCTGTTGTTGCTAACACCGTGAAAGCGGGCGACGGTAACTACGGTTACAACGCTGCAACTGAAGAATACGGCAACATGATCGATATGGGTATTCTGGATCCGACCAAAGTAACTCGTTCTGCTCTGCAGTACGCGGCTTCTGTTGCGGGCCTGATGATCACCACCGAATGCATGGTTACCGACCTGCCGAAAGGCGATGCGCCTGACTTAGGTGCTGCCGGTATGGGCGGTATGGGTGGAATGGGCGGCATGATGTAATTTAATCTTCATACTTCAAGCCGCAGGTTCGTTGGCTGCGTTCGTTCACCCCAGTCACTTACTCATGTAAGCTCCTGGGATTCATGAACTTGCCGCCTGCCTGCAACTTGAATTATTTGATTAAATACATATCTCGCGAAAAATGAGAAACCCTCGGGCAGAAATGTCCGGGGGTTTTTCTTTTGGTCATCTTTTTAGTATATGATTCAGCTACGGACATAAGGTCCAACTAATTGATTATGGGGAATGACATGCACGTGAAATATTTAGCAGGGATCGTTGGTGCCGCGCTACTGATGGCGGGTTGTAGCTCCAGCAATGAACTGAGTTCAGCCGGACAAAGCGTTCGCTTTGTTGAAGATAAGCCTGGTGCTGAGTGTCAACTGCTCGGCACTGCGACCGGTAAACAGAGCAACTGGCTTTCTGGTCAGCATGGCGAAGAAGGTGGCTCTATGCGTGGCGCGGCGAACGATCTGCGTAACCAGGCCGCTGCAATGGGCGGTAACGTGATTTATGGTGTCAGCAGCCCATCTCAGGGAATGCTCTCCAGTTTTGTCCCGACCGCCAGCGAGATGAATGGCCAGGTTTATAAGTGCCCTAACTGATAGATGCTGTTGATGCCGGCTGGCGAGGCTGACATGTCTTATCCGGCCTACAGGTATCAGTAAACGTAGGCCTGATAAGCAGAGCACGGAGTGTCCCTGAACAGGGCACTCACAGGGGTTACTGCTAGGGGTTACTGCTGTCGTAATTGCAAATCCAACGGCGTTTTACTTGGCTCACCGCCAATTTCGCGCGCCAGTTTTGGGACCATATAGCCTGAAATAAGCGTCAGCAGCTCTCGCATGATTTTACGCGCTTCATCGTCACTCACCATAAAGTGAGCGGCTCCCTGCACTTTATCCAAAACATGCAGGTAATAGGGCATCACGCCCGCATCAAACAATGCATTGCTCAGGTTTGCCAGCGTTTGTGCGTTGTCGTTCACGCCACGCAGCAGGACGCTTTGGTTAAGCAATGTGACCCCCACTTTACGCAAGCTGGCCATCGCCTGACGAAATGTCTCATCAATTTCGTTCGCGTGATTAATGTGATTCACCAGCAGAATTTGCAGAGAAGATCGTGCAAAACGATCGACTAATCCTTCAGTAATGCGAGCCGGGATCACAATGGGCAAGCGGCTGTGAATTCGCAGACGCTTAATGTGTGAAATGGCCTCCAGTTGCGTGAGTAACCAGTCAAGCTCGTGGTCCTTAGCCATGAGGGGATCGCCACCGGAGAAAATAATCTCATCCAGCTCAGGGTGCGCGGCGATGTAATCTAACGCCACCTGCCAGTTGCGTTTATTCCCCTGGTTTTCGGCATACGGGAAGTGGCGACGGAAGCAATAGCGGCAGTTTACCGCACATCCGCCTTTTACCAGCAACAACGCCCGGTTGCGATATTTATGCAGCAATCCAGGAACGACGCTGTGCTGCTCTTCCAGTGGATCGGTAGAGAATCCGGGGGCGGCAACGAATTCATCCTGCGAGGTAAGCACCTGACGCAATAGCGGATCGTTGGGGTTGCCTTTCTCCATGCGTGCGATAAACGATCGCGGCACACGAAGGGCAAAAAGACGTTTTGCCTCACGACCAGCGAGCAAATTTTCATCAGCGTCTATATTCAAAAGACGTAATAGTTCATCCGGATCGGTGAGAACATCGGCAAGTTGTACTAACCAATCTTCTCTGGATGGGGTGTTTAGGGTTACAATATGCGCCATTTTGTGGCTTAGCTACCAGTTAACAATTTCAGAGGGCCTTATGGCGACTTACTATAGCAACGATTTTCGTGCCGGTCTTAAAATCATGATGGATGGCGAACCTTATGCGGTTGAAGCCAGTGAATTCGTTAAGCCGGGTAAAGGTCAGGCATTTGCACGCGTTAAGCTGCGCCGCCTGCTGACCGGTACTCGTGTAGAGAAAACCTTCAAATCCACCGACTCCGCAGAAGGCGCAGACGTTGTAGATATGAACCTGACTTACCTGTACAACGACGGTGAGTTCTACCATTTCATGAACAACTCCACTTTCGAACAGCTTGCTGCTGACGCGAAAGCGGTAGGTGATAGCGCTAAATGGCTGCTGGATCAGGCTGAGTGCATCGTGACCCTGTGGAACGGTCAGCCTATCTCCGTGACCCCGCCGAACTTCGTTGAGCTGGAAATCATTGAAACTGACCCAGGTCTGAAAGGTGACACTGCAGGTACTGGTGGTAAACCAGCGACGCTGTCCACCGGTGCAGTGGTTAAAGTTCCGCTGTTCGTACAGATCGGCGAAGTCATCAAAGTGGATACCCGCTCTGGTGAATACGTATCCCGCGTGAAGTAATATTCTTCATCTTTCAGGCTGCATCAGGCGGCCTGAATGATTTTGCGTATTTTTAAGATGTTGGTGCAGATTGCTGCGCCATACTTTTCCAGGGCAGGAATGATGAAACGTCTTCTCGGTCTTGTAATGCTTATCCTTTTCACCAGCACCCTCCTGGCGGGCTGTAATACGGCGCGCGGTTTTGGTGAAGATATCAAACATCTTGGTAATTCAATTTCTCACGCTGCCAGCTAGTCCCCTCATATTGTCTTAAAAACGGTCGTTTATCCGTCACCCCCCCGGATCTTGTCTATTATTAAGTAGCTATACACAAACAATATTGGCTAGAAAAGGAAGACGTTATGGTTAAGAAGACAATTGCTGCGATCTTTTCTGTGTTGGTACTTTCTTCCGTATTAACGGCGTGTAATACGACGCGAGGCGTAGGTCAGGATATTTCTGAGGGCGGTAGCGCCATTTCTGGTGCAGCGACAAAGGCTCAGCAATAACTATGAACGGTACGACGCACAGTCGTACCGTTAATTCATCTTCTCAGGTAGAGAGAGAAACGGTGAAAATCGGTTCCCCAGGTGTAGCTTCATACGGATATTTCGCTTATAGGTGTACACCGTCTTACCATGAATGCAGAGCGTGGCGGCTATTGCATTGTTATCAACGCCATCCATCCACAACGACAGTACCTTCTCTTCCTGTGGTGTAAGCAGCGGTGTGGCATTTTTAGGTGTATCTAATACGGGGCGGATCTGTAGCGCATCCTGGATCGTGCGTGAAAGATCATGCAGTGTGATATGTTTGGACAATGTCGAGTGAACGGCAGAGTGAGGGGGATCGATTGGGTTATGCGATCGGTCGCCTGATTGTAGTAAAATCAGCGGGATGGCGCCACAGCTCATAAAAAAGGGTGCGATAGGGGGGCTGGAGTGAATATCGCTGAGAAAACTACATAAATCTGCGATTACCAGATGTGGCTTCCACTGCAAAATATGCTCTTTAGCCAACATCAGATTATTAATCCCTGACACCAGAAATGAAGAGTTGAACATACCAGAATGATTAAGCAAGGCCTCTATCCCTGTGCGGGTGAAGTGGCACCGGTCAATCACTAAAATTTTAAGCATAAACCTTTCGCATTCAGAAGAGGATCCAATGGCTCTCGGAGTTCAGAAAGCTCTTCATCATAGAGAAGTCCAATGTGAGCCAAATGCGGGAACTACGCCTCTAATTGGGCTTAATTCTTGCTTTAAGTAAGCAATGAATAAAAAGGTTGAAATTCATTTTCTCCCGGGCAAAAATGCCATTTCATACATCCGCTTTGCGGGACGACCTGCAAACGCATCTTTCACCCGGGGACGGCCCCATAGTGTTCTGGAGCCTGTTATGTCCTGGATCGTTTTACTTATCGCGGGCCTGCTTGAAGTTGTCTGGGCGATTGGTTTGAAATATACCCACGGTTTTACCCGTTTAACGCCAAGTATTATCACCATTGCGGCGATGATCGTCAGTATCGCTATGCTTTCCTGGGCGATGAGAACGCTGCCAGTTGGTACAGCTTATGCCGTCTGGACCGGGATTGGCGCGGTAGGGGCAGCCATTACCGGCATTCTGCTACTGGGTGAATCAGCCAGCCCGGCGCGTCTGCTCAGCCTGGGGTTGATTGTTGCCGGCATTATTGGCCTGAAGCTCAGCACCCACTAAGCGCCTGGCTGTTTTACCCAAATCAACTTGTTCACTTCAAACCCTTCCCGGGTCGCGACTGCCAGCATCTGCTGTTTCATCTCATCTGAAATCGTTGGGGTGCGAGAGAGGATCCACAGATAGTCGCGATCCGGGCCACAGACCAGCGCATGGCGATACTCCCGGTCGAGTGCAATCACGTTATACCCGCCATAGAAGGGACCGAAGAACGAGACCTTAAGAGCAGCCCGTCCAGGATCGCCGGTGAAATAGGCTTTGCCTTCCGTTTTTTGCCACATGCCTCGGTCCGGGTTGTAGCCTTTGTTGATGACGTTGATCCCACCGTCATCGCGCAAGCTATAGGTTGCAGTAACTTTATCCAACCCACGTTCAAAGCGGTGGTCGAACCGCGCGATCTCATACCAGGTGCCAAGATAACGTTTGGCATCAAAGTTGTTTACAACAGTAACGCCTTTGGGCGGCGTAGGTGAACTGCAAGCCACTACCAGAAATGCAGCCGTGACTGCAGCAACGACAGGCAGAATGCGCATGGGATATTCCTTGCTGTATTTTTGTTAAGTGTAGATGACAGCAGGAAAAGACGTGGAAGAAAGGAGGCCCGACGGATCGGACCTCAACGCCGGTTACTGCAGTTTTTCAAGGATGCGCCAGGCCGCGTCGACGCGAGCAGGATTCGGGTAGCTTTTATTGGCCAGCATCACGATGCCCAGATTTTTCTCCGGAATAAAAGCTACATAACTACCAAATCCGCCAGTCGAACCTGTTTTATGTACCCAGGAGGTTTTTACTGCGGGGGCTGGTGGGGTTACCTCAACGGCCGGAAGCGCCGCCAGAGCGATTTTACTGTCGCTGCCGTTGATAATCGTCTCTGCTTTTACTGGCCAGTTCAGCATTTCCCAGCCTAAGCCCTGGTACATCTCACCAATGCGCCAGTAACGTGACTGTGCGAGCCGGATGCCCTGCTGCAGAGTTTTCTCCTGCACGTGGCTGGCGTCCATATTGGCCTGAACCCAGCGTGCCATATCCATAATGCTGGATTTCACACCATACGCTTCGGCATCAAGCTGGCCCGGCGAAACATGTACGGGCTTACCATCGCGATAGCCCCAGGCATAATCCCGTTGCTCGTTCTGTGGAACGGTAATCCAGGTGTGTGTGAGTTTTAATGGCTGCAGGACGCGTCTGGTCATCGCCTCTTCGTAGCTCATTCCTGAGGGTTTCACCGCCAGTGCGCCAAACAGACCAATGCTGGAGTTAGCATAGAGACGTTTAGCGCCTGGGGCCCACTGAGGTTGCCAGTTTTGATAAAAGTGCAGCAATGCGGTTTTATCCGTCACCTCGTCGGGGATCTGAAGCGGCAGGCCACCAGCCGTGTATGTGGCTAAGTGCAGCAGACGAATGTCCTGCCACTGTTTGCCTGTGAGTTCCGGCCAGTACTGGGTGACCGGATCGCTGAGTTTGATTTCGCCGCGGGCGATCGCATCGCCACCCAGCACGCCATTGAAGGTCTTACTGACTGAACCGAGCTCAAACAGCGTATTCTGTGTGACCGGGCGATTATTGGCGATATCAGCTTTACCCCAGGTAAAATAATACGGTTTTCCCTGGTAGATAACGGCCACGGCCATACCCGGAATGGCCTGTTCTTTCATCAGCGGTGTGATGGTGCGGTTAACGATATCGGCAATGTGTTGTTCTGTGTTCGAGGCGGCAAACGTTGAGAAAGAAGCGGCCATCAGCAGCATGCAGCATAACGATTTTTTCATCATGAAATCATTTCCGTAATAAAAAGCGAAAGGGTGTCCGGGCCCATCAGACGCGACAAGTTTGTTTGATTTGCACTGTGTTGACAAACGGTTAAATTTAGCAGCAGATATAAGTTTTTCTAACAGGCAAGATGATGACGCGTAGCTATATCCCACTTAATTCTCTGCGGGCTTTTGAAGCGGCCGCCAGGCATCTCAGCTTTACCCGCGCAGCAATTGAGCTGAATGTAACGCATTCTGCTATCAGCCAGCATGTGAAAGCGTTGGAGCAACAGCTGAATTGTCAGCTCTTTATCCGCGTTTCACGGGGACTGATGCTCACGACAGAAGGTGAAAGTCTGTTACCTGTACTTAATGATTCCTTCGATCGTATGGCGGCGATGTTAGACCGTTTTGCCAGTAACCAGGCTCAGGAAAAACTGAAAATTGGTGTGGTAGGCACTTTTGCGGTGGGGTGCCTTTTCCCACTTCTACACGATTTCAAACGGGGCTATCCGCATATCGATTTACAGCTTTCCACGCATAATAACCGTGTTGATCCTGCCGCCGAAGGCCTGGATTATACCATTCGCTATGGTGGTGGAGCCTGGCACGATACCGATGCGCAATATTTATGTAGCGCGCTGATGTCTCCACTTTGTTCACCCGATCTGGCCTTTCAGATTCAGACGCCTGCAGATATCCTGAAATTTCCGCTATTACGATCGTATCGTCGTGATGAATGGGCGCTGTGGATGCAGGCGGCCGGAGAGACTCCCCCTTCACCAACGCACAATGTGATCGTGTTTGACTCGTCCGTCACGATGCTTGAAGCGGCGCAGGCAGGGCTGGGGGTGGCGATTGCTCCCGTCAGAATGTTCACGCATTTGTTGAGCAGTGAGCGTATCGTACAACCGTTTTTAACGCAGATTGATTTGGGAAGTTACTGGATTACGCGATTGCAATCCCGTCCGGAGACGCCTGCGATGCGTGATTTTTCCCGCTGGTTGACCGGCGTTGTGCAAAAATAAAAAGGCCCGCCAGTGGCGGGCCTAATAGGTAGCAACTGCGATTAGATAGTCAGAATGCCAATCGCTGTTACAACGGTCAGGATTGCAGCCAGGCCGTAGAATACCCATTTGCCAGCAGGCACGTGGATTTTCAGGTCATGCATAGCGTGGTGCATACGGTGTAAACCACACCACAGCGGCAGAACGATCATCAGGAACAGAAATGCGCGTCCGATGAAGCTCTGGGCAAATGCCATAATGCGCTCATAGCTCAGCGCATCGCCCGGGAACAGACCCAGCGGCAGCATAATACCAACCAGCAGAACCACTACCGGCGCAATGATTGCGCCCCACATACCACCTGCACCAAACAGACCCCAGAATACAGGTTCGTCAGAGCGTTTTGGATTTGGATTAATCATCCCGGACTCCTTACCAGTACAGGGCTACATACAGTATGACTACGGTCACAACCGCAGTAACTACCCAGAGACCTTTGATGATCGGCTCTGGCCCCATTTTTTCGTCTTTTACGATGATGTTGGCGGCTTTCGGCGCCAGTTCAAACCAGGTTTTGGTATGCAGCAGCGCTGCAGCCAGAACAACCAGGTTGAGGATGACCACCACCGGGTTTTGCAAAAAGCCGACAAAGCCCATCCAGGACTCAGCACCATGCTTCAGAGCAAACAGGCCGAAAATCAGTTCAATACTGAACCAGACTGCCGGAACTGCCGTGCCTTCGCGCAGCATGTAAAAGCGATAAAATGGCAGCTTTTTCCACCAGGTGGACGTCATCGGCCGCACATAGGGTTTGCGTTTAGTCGTCATCATGCACTCCTTAGCGTGGTTTCAGGGTGGCGATAAGAAAGTCTTTTGAACTTTCAACTTTACCCTGCTGAATGGCCGCAGCCGGATCGACGTGTTTCGGGCAGACTTCGGAGCAGTAGCCCACGAAAGTACAGGTCCAAACGCCGTTCGGGCTGTTCAACTGAGCCATACGCTCCTTCTTACCGTGGTCGCGGCTATCTTCGTTATAGCGATGCGCCAGTGTAATTGCAGCCGGTCCAATGAACTCAGGGTTCAGGCCGAACTGCGGACACGCGGCGTAACACAGACCACAGTTGATGCAACCGGAGAACTGATGATATTTCGCCATCTGCGCCGGAGTCTGGGTGTTTGGACCCTGATCCGGAGTACGCGGGTTACCAATGATGTACGGCTTGATCGCTTCCAGACTTTCGATGAAGTGCGTCATATCGACGACCAGATCGCGTTCAATCGGGAAGTTGCCCAACGCTTCAACCTTCATACCGCTGGTGTAATCACGCAGGAAGGTTTTGCACGCCAGCTTCGGCACGTTGTTGACCATCATGCCGCAAGAGCCGCAGATTGCCATACGGCAGGACCAACGATAGCTCAGGTCCGGTGCCAGGTTATCTTTGATGTAGCCCAACGCATCCAGCAGAGACGTGGTTTCATCATAAGGAACTTCATAGAAAGCACTGTGCGGCGCGGTATCGGTTTCCGGGTTATAGCGCACCACCTCAACTTTCAGGTTTTTCATCTCAGCCATTCGCCTTCTCCTTCTTATCGGCTGCTTCCGCTTCGCCACCGTATACACGTTTAGCTGGTGGCAGAGTGGTGATTTTCACGTCGCTGTATTCCAGGCGAGTCGTGCCGTCAGCATCGCGGAAGGCGAGGGTATGTTTGAGGAAGTTAACGTCGTCACGCTCGGTGCAGCCTTCATCCAGACGCTGGTGCGCGCCGCGGGATTCTTTACGTGCCAGCGCGGAGTGCGCCATACATTCGGCAACGTTCAGGCCGTGACCCAGTTCAATGGTGTACAGCAGGTCGGTGTTAAAGACGCTGGAGGTATCAGTGATACGTACGCGCTTGAAGCGTTCCTGCAGCTCAGCCAGCTTATCAACGGTTTTCTGCATGAGTTCCGGTGTACGGTAGATACCGCAACCTTCTTCCATAGACAGACCCATTTCGTCGCGGATCTTAGACCAGTTTTCGTTACCTTCCTGGTTAACCAGATCTTTCAGACGTTTTTCAACGCTAGCAACCTGTGCATCGAGCGCGGCACTGTTTGCAGCGCCAGCCGTTGCAGCACGTTCTGCAGCCTGCTCACCCGCCATACGGCCAAAGACCACCAGTTCCGCCAGAGAGTTGGAGCCCAGACGGTTAGCACCGTGCAGACCAACAGAGGAACATTCACCCACCGCGAACAGACCTTTAATACGGGTTTCGCAGTGCTGATCGGTTTCGATACCGCCCATGGTGTAGTGTGCGGTCGGGCGTACCGGGATCGGTTCTTTAACCGGATCGACACCCACGTAGGCTTTCGCCAGTTCGCAGATGAACGGTAAACGTTCGAGCAGTTTTTTCTCGCCGAGGTGACGCAGGTCGAGGTGAACGACATCGCCACGTGGGGTGGAGATGGTGTTGCCTTTACGCCATTCGTGCCAGAAAGCCTGAGAAACTTTGTCACGCGGACCGAGTTCCATGTATTTGTTTTTCGGCTCACCCAGCGGAGTTTCCGGGCCCATGCCGTAATCTTGCAGATAGCGGTAGCCATTTTTGTTGACCAGAATACCGCCTTCACCACGGCAGCCTTCAGTCATCAGGATACCGGAACCAGGCAGACCGGTTGGGTGATACTGAACGAATTCCATATCACGCAGCGGAACGCCGTGGCTCAGCGCCATGCCCATACCGTCGCCGGTTACGATGCCGCCGTTGGTGTTGTAACGGTAAACACGACCCGCACCGCCCGTTGCCATCACGACGGCGTTAGCACGGATTTGTACCAGGGTGCCTTCCATCATGTTCATGGCGACCAGGCCGCGAGCATGACCGTCGTCAACCAGGATATCCAGAACGAAGTGTTCATCAAAGCGCTGAATCTGCGGGAACTGCAAAGAAGTTTGGAACAGCGTATGCAGCATGTGGAAGCCGGTTTTATCCGCGGCAAACCAGGTACGCTCGATTTTCATGCCGCCGAAGCGACGTACGTTGACGCTACCGTCTTCACGACGGCTCCATGGGCAGCCCCATTGTTCCAGCTGCGTCATTTCAGTTGGGCAGTGGTGGACAAAGTAATCCACGACATCCTGCTCACACAGCCAGTCTCCGCCTGCTACCGTATCGTGAAAATGGTAGTCAAAGCTGTCATGATCCTGCGCGACAGCAGCAGAGCCGCCTTCGGCAGCAACGGTATGGCTGCGCATTGGGTACACTTTTGAGATCAGTGCGATTTTAGCGTTGGGATTTGCTTGTGCGGCAGCAATTGCAGCACGTAATCCCGCGCCACCGGCGCCTATAATGGCAAGATCGGCTTGAAAGGTTTGCACGACATTCCTCCAGATTGTTGTTATTTCATCCCCGCCCGAATTCAGATGCTTAATCGGATTCAAACAGGTTATGAACGCGTTTCCACTGCTCCTTTATAGGTACAATAGTATAGTCTTAGGGATGTGAGGGAAATTTGACGTGTTCGATTTTTTTAGCGTATCAGAGGGCTGAATTATCATTGAATTTGATTAATTTAATTACTAAACCACCCAATATTGCTTTTTTTACCCGCCAGCCAGTGTTTATTATTCCCGCGTGAAATTTGTCTCGCTAGCACGATACGAGTAGACTTCGTGCCCTTGTCTGAAATCGGAGAAACAACCATGAGCGAAACGGCAACCTGGCAGCCGAGCGCGTCCATCCCCAATCTGTTAAAACGTGCAGCAATTATAGCGGAGATTCGCCGCTTTTTTGCCGATCGTGGAGTGCTTGAGGTTGAGACACCTTGCATGAGTCAGGCGACGGTAACGGACATTCATCTGTTCCCGTTCGAAACGCGTTTCGTTGGCCCTGGTCATTCCCAGGGGATGAACCTCTATTTAATGACCAGCCCGGAATACCATATGAAGCGCCTGCTGGTCGCTGGATGTGGCCCGGTGTATCAGCTATGTCGCAGCTTCCGCAATGAAGAAATGGGACGGCATCATAATCCTGAGTTCACCATGCTTGAGTGGTATCGCCCACACTACGACATGTATCGCCTGATGAACGAAGTGGATGATTTGTTGCAGCAAGTGCTGGACTGCTCACCTGCCGAAAGCCTTTCTTACCAGCAAGCTTTCCAGCGTCATCTGGAGATTGACCCGCTGTCTGCGGATAAAACCCAACTGCGAGAAGTGGCGGCGAAGCTGGATCTCAGCAATATCGCGGATACTGAAGAAGACCGGGATACCTTGCTGCAACTGTTGTTTACAATGGGTGTTGAGCCGCATATTGGCAAAGACAAACCAACGTTTGTGTACCATTTCCCGGCCAGCCAGGCGTCACTGGCGCAAATCAGTACTGAAGATCATCGGGTCGCAGAGCGATTTGAGGTTTATTATAAAGGTATTGAGCTGGCGAATGGTTTCCATGAGTTGACCGATGCGCGTGAACAGCAGCAACGGTTTGAGCAGGATAATCGTAAACGTGCAGCGCGTGGCCTGCCGCAACAGCCAATTGACAACAACTTGCTTGAAGCGTTGAAGGTTGGGATGCCGGATTGCTCTGGTGTGGCGCTGGGTGTTGATCGTCTGGTGATGCTGGCGCTGGGCGCTGATAGCCTGGCTGACGTTATCGCCTTTACCGTCGATCGCGCATAACGTGTTTTCCCTTCGCAAAACAAAGTGGCGGTAAAACCGCCACTTTGTAGCACATTTTTTCACTTTCCCTCTAATAGCCACAATTTGACTCTGGATATCTGGTATCGTTTAGGTATCAATTCTGTGTTGATTTTTAATTGCTGAACTCTGCAAAGAGAGCGGTGCCAATCGGTGAGCGGCGTTTGCTAAACGCTTGCCAGAGTAAGGGATGGTTGAATGACCCAAACAATAAAGAAGATGAGCCTGATAGGTCTCATCCTTATGATATTCACGTCAGTTTTCGGATTTGCAAATAGTCCCTCTGCATTTTATTTGATGGGATATAGTGCGATTCCCTGGTATATATTTTCTGCATTATTATTCTTTATTCCCTTCGCTTTAATGATGGCAGAAATGGGTTCCGCCTATCGAAAAGAAGAGGGTGGAATATATTCGTGGATGAATAATAGCGTTGGACCACGCTACGCATTTATCGGTACGTTTATGTGGTTCTCCTCCTACGTGATATGGATGGTTAGCACAGCGGCAAAAGTATGGGTGCCTTTCTCCACCTTCTTATTCGGTGCAGACATGACGCAGCATTGGGGTATCGCCGGGCTTGAACCAACCCAGGTTGTCGGACTGCTTGCGGTCGGCTGGATGGTGGTGGTGACCTGTGTTGCTTCCCGCGGTATTAATAAGATTGCACGTATTACGGCTGTAGGCGGAATTGCCGTAATGTGTCTTAACTTAGTTCTGTTGTTAGTGAGTGTCGCTATTTTGTTATTAACAGGTGGCCACTTTGCGCAGGATATTAATTTTACATCTTCACCCAATCCGGGATATCAGTCAGGCCTGGCAATGTTGTCGTTCGTGGTATTTGCCATTTTTGCTTATGGTGGAATTGAAGCCGTGGGTGGACTGGTCGATAAAACGGAGAAACCAGAAAAGAACTTTGCAAAAGGCATTGTCTTTGCCGCTATCGTCATTTCAGTTGGTTATTCGCTGGCCATATTTTTGTGGGGTGTTAGCACCAACTGGCAGCAGGTATTAAGTAATGGTTCCGTTAACCTTGGTAATATTACTTATATCCTGATGAAAAGTCTTGGCATGACATTGGGTAATGCGCTGCACCTTTCCCCAGAGACGGCAACGACGATGGGGGTATGGTTTGCGCGTATTACCGGGCTTTCCATGTTCCTTGCCTATACCGGTGCTTTTTTTACCCTTAGCTACTCGCCGCTGAAAGCGATTATTCAGGGAACACCAAAAGCGCTGTGGCCGGCACCGATGACCAAACTGAATGCGATGGGTATGCCAACGACAGCAATGTGGATGCAGTGCCTGTTGGTGAGTTTGTTTATTCTGTTAGTTTCCTTCGGCGGTGATACGGCCTCCGCGTTTTATAACAAACTGACGCTGATGGCGAACGTATCTATGACGTTGCCGTATCTGTTCCTGGCGTTGGCGTTTCCGTTCTTCAAATCCCGCGTGGGGTTGGAAAGGCCGTTTGTTATTTTTAAAACCCGGGCGGCAACGTTGCTGGCAACGGGAGTGGTGGTACTGGTGGTGACGTTTGCCAACGTATTTACCATCATCCAGCCGGTGATCGAGGCCGGAGACTGGAACAGTGCGCTGTGGATGACTGGCGGTCCGATATTCTTCTCACTGCTGGCGATGGCGATTTATCAGAACTACAGTCGCCGCGCGTCCAATGAGCCTGAATGGGCTGTGGAATAAACGACCTGCTTAATCCGGCCTACAAAGAAGCATCTTCGTAGGCCGGATAAGACCCAACGGGTCGCCATCCGGCATTTCTTGCCTGGAGCATGCGCTACAAACTTCCCGCCGGACGACTGCTTCTGCCCGCAGAACTTAACGTTCTTCCCGTTTGCTTACCCCCCAGACTTTCCAGACGCATCTGGAACGGCGGGAATGGCATATCAATACCGTGCTCACGGAAGCCTGCCAGAATCAGTTGGTGGATCTCGTGGCGCAGCGGCATACGGTGTCCCATCTCCGCAGCATAGATACGCAGTTCGAAGATCTGAATCCCTTGCTGAAGGTCAACCAGGAAGACTTCCGGAGCAGGTGTGTCGATCACCAGCGAACAGCGGTGTGCGGCGGTAAGCAGGATTTGTGTGACTTCCTCGCTGTTAGCTTCCGACGGCGCCGGGATAGTTAACACGACACGCGTGACCGAGTCAGATAGTGACCAGTTGATAAACTGCTCGGTGATGAACGCTTTGTTGGGCACGATTATCTCTTTGCGGTCCCAGTCGCTGATGGTGGTCGCGCGGGTATTAATTTTCGTCACGCTACCGGTGAGATCGCGAATGGTCACCGTGTCGCCAATACGGATTGGTTTTTCAAACAGGATGATCAGGCCAGAAATAAAGTTGGCGAAGATCTCCTGCAAGCCAAAGCCCAGCCCCACACCGAGAGCGGCTACCAGCCACTGCAGTTTTGACCATTCGATACCAATCATTGAGAAGCCCACCAAACCGCCAATCAGCATCAGCAGATATTTGGTGATAGTGGTGATGGCATAACCGGTGCCGGGGGTTAAATCCAGGTGTTGTAGCAACGCCAGTTCCAGCAATGCGGGCAGGTTTCGCACCAACTGCGTCGTGATAATAAACACCAGAATCGCAATTAACACCGCACCCAGTGTAATGGGCTCTAAACTTTCTACGCCCTGCACCGTGGAGGTGACATCCCATAGTGAGATATTTTCCAGGAAGCCGAAAGCGGAATGAATTTCTGACCACAGCACGATAACCGAGAGCAGGGCGATGAGCATCAGGATAGAACGCACCAGGCGCAGTGATTGTGCACTGATCGCATCAAGATCCACTTCGCTTTCGTCAACATCAACGGCCCCTTCAAGGCTGGTTGAATGTGGTGGCTCTTCCTCACCGCGCGCGCGTTGCGCCAGCATTTCAGCACGTCGATGCTTGGCACGATCGAATGCCAGACGGCGACGTTGGATTAGCATCCAACGGCGAATGACGTGATAGACCACCAGTAACAAGAACCAGATTGCTACCGAAGTCTCCAGGCGCGCCAGCAAGGCTTGTGATGTTGCCAGGTAGCCCACAGCAGCCGCGAGAATAGCAATGAGTGGTGCACCCATCAGCATATTCCACAGCATGCTGTTGACCATGTTGTCGCCATTGCCTTCTTTGTCGAGATACAGCGGTATACCGGCGCGTTTCAGGCTCAGGGTTACGATCGCCAGCGCCCCGCAAATCAGGATAAAGCACAGGCGCCCCAATGAAGCGGAGAATTCCCGGTCATTGAGGTTATCAAACATAATCACCGCCATGATCAGCGGGACAATCAGCCCGATACTCATCAGGTAATAGTGCATGGCCTTCGCGACACGGTTACGCGGCCAGCCAAAGTGCGCAATGAACAGACCGTTGGGGCGTGCGAAGGTGGCGCAAATCATTACCGCCCACAGCATGGGTACCGTTGCGGTAACGCCGTCTCCTATCGCGACGGCCAGCGGGTAGGGCCAGGCTTCCTGTAATCCGTAACCCAGTGTTGCCCATAGCACTGGCAGCGGTGAGGCCACAAGTATCGACCAGAATACCGTGCGTATCGTGAGCCAGAAGTGGTCCTGGGTGACTTTACCAACACGCGCTGACGAGCGTTCAAGAAAGCGGGTGAAGTGTTTACGTGAAGAAAGGCTAAACCCAACCAGCACCAGCGCACCGAACAGTGGCAGCAGCGTTTCTTTGCTGGTCAGCATCATGATCGTGGCTTTGCCGAGCTGATTAAATGTATCGAGTGAGATCAGGCGGCGCAGATCCTGAACAATGTCGACAGGCCAGGAAAGCGAGATGGGGCTGACGTCTGATGTCCAGAACAGATAACGGTGCGTCGCCTCGTTGACCTCTTTCAACGCGTCTTCCAGTTGGCTATTGGAGACTTTTAGCTTAGTGAGCTCGAGGATCAGTGTATCGCCACCCTGTAGCAGTGAGTTCAGTAGTTCACGCTGAGTGCGCAACTGGGCGTTGAGAATGCTGCTCTGCTCAGCGGTTAGTGGTTGTCCGTCGGCCTGGTGAATTTGACGTAATTGCGGCTGCTTGTTGAGGAGATCTTCATAGCGCATGCGGTGTACGCGCAGCTGTGCCATTTCGGTATCTAACTGCTGGGGTTTGGGCATTTCTGGCAGACGAGAAACTTGTGCACGCAGTGCTTCTCCCAGCATATTCGAGACGCCAAGCCATTGTGACTGTTCCCGCAGCGTATTCAGCGCCTGACGTACCTGCAACGTTTGGCTGGTGGCCTGACGCTGCTGGGAGGCGACCAGATCCATACGTTGCGCCTGCTGATTGAGTGCCTGAGACAGCTCACGGTTAACTTTAAACTGGTCAATGATGCCTTCCGGCAATCCTGCGCTGTTTTCTGCCAACAGTTCCGTGCTTTCCAGCGCTCGTTCGGCTTCACGCTGGCGCTGGCTGTTGAGTTGGTTGCGTAATGCCTGCAGGTAAGCGTCGAGCTGTTGGCTCTGTTTTTCTGCCAGTTCGGAGCGCATTCGCGCCAGTTCCTGACGGTTGTTTGCGGAAAGCTGAGCCAGTTCCAGTTCATCGACCTGGGCTTTAAGCCTGGCGGATTCTGCCTGCATTGCTTGATTGAGCGCTGAGTTACTGTTGGCTGTACCAAGGCGCCGCTCAATATCATTTAGCTGGCGGCGAGCATCGGTTTGTTGCTGGGGAAGCTGGCTTAACGAGTCGGCGATTTCCCTGGCGCGATCCTGCTCCTGTTGAGCCTGGCGGCTTTTATCCAGTAACTGACTGCTGACCTGAAGGATCTCCTGGTTTAATGCATCCGTCGTGAGGCCGGTCGGTACGCTACGCGGTTCGTCGCGCAGGTTGTTGAGCTGTGCGCGTAACGTGGCGGACAGCTTGGGGAAGTTATCGATAACCTGCTGATATTGTTCAGCACGCTCAAGGGAGCCTTTCCGCTCCTCAAGAGCATTCAGCGCGGACTGGAGCGCCTCAACGGTTTCTGGCTGAGCGGGTTTCGCCGCCTTTGCCTGCTCCAGTTCCTGAGTGAGTTGTTTACTGTCGGGGGCCGTCGCAGCGTACGCCCCCTGGCTGAGGCACCAGGCCATCAGAAAAGTGATAATCAGGCGCACAGCAGCGATTCCTATGGTTAACTTGCGTCTTTTTTGTCTTCAACCAGCGGGCTGGCGTCGTGTTCTACTTCGATTTCTTCTTTCGGCAATGGCGCGGGCTCTGCCTCCGGCGTCACGAAGGTCTCGGTCGAGATGGCCATCGGCTGGCCAATTTTGGTGACCGACAGATCCTGCAACTGTGCAACCAGATTAACTTTACCCGGCGCAAACAGGTTGATAACGGTTGAACCGAGTTTAAAGCGGCCCATTTCCTGACCTTTCAGCAGCGCCACAGAGCCTTCGCTTTCGCCTTCCGGCCATGTCCAGCGTTTGATCACGCCTTCACGTGGTGGGGTAATGGTGCCAGCCCATACGGTTTCAATGCTGCCGACGATGGTCGCACCGACCAGAATCTGCACCATCGGGCCGAATTCGGTATCAAACAGGCAAATAACACGTTCGTTGCGGGCAAACAGGTTCGGCACGTTCTGCGCGGTCAGGATGTTCACAGAGAAGAGATCGCCTGGCACGTACATCATTTCTCGCAAGATACCGTTACACGGCATGTGTACGCGGTGGTAATCACGCGGTGAGAGGTAAGTCGTGACAAACGTCCCGTTACGGAATTTATCCGCCATCTGGTAGTTGCCTGCCAGCAGCGCTTCAAGGGTGTAGCTATGCCCTTTGGCCTGCAAAAGTTTGTCTTCCTCAATATTACCCAACTGATTAATCACGCCGTCAGCGGGCATGACCAGCACATTGGGATCGGTATTGATCGGGCGTGCATCTTCGCGCAGCGGGCGAACAAAAAAGTCGTTAAAGGTACGATAGCTGGCGGTGTCCGGCTTTTGCGCCTCTTTCATATCGACCTTGTAATATTTCACGAACAGATCGATGACCAGTTTGGTCAACCATCCTGCACGTTTGCTCGCACCCCAACCCGCCAGGCGAGTGAGCCATAGTTTCGGCAGAATGTATTGTAGCGAAAGCTTAAATGAGTTTAACAAGGTAGCCTCCAGGCCATAATTTGTTCCCGATCCGGCATAGGGGCCGGATCCTGAAAAAAGGGGGACGATTCTAGCGATGCTTAGCTTAGTTGTCAGTTGTCTGTATCAGAAAAGTTTTTACGCGTTTTTACCTGCGCCATGCTTTCCAGGATGCGGTGATAATTTTCAAACCGAATCTCAGCGATTTTCCCTTCCTCGACAGCTTCACGAATTGCACAGCCCGGATCTGCATCATGTTTACAGTCGCGATACTTGCAATGGCCTAAATAGTCATGAAATTCGACAAAGCCATCAGTGATTTGTTCCGGTTCAAGATGCCACAGCCCAAACTCACGTACACCGGGGGAGTCGATGACATCGCCACCGTGAGGGAAGTGGTACAGGCGAGAAGCTGTTGTGGTGTGCTGCCCAAGACCAGAGTTGTCGGAGACATCATTGGTCAGGATCTCTTCCTGCAGGCCGAGAAGGTTATTGAGCAGGCTGGATTTGCCTACGCCTGACTGACCAGCAAAGATACTAATACGATCGGTCAATGCTTCTTCAAGCGGTTTCAGGCCGTCTTTGGTGCGGCTTGAGACCATCAACACGCGATAACCAATGTTGCGATAGATGTCCATCTGCTCGTTAACGAAGGCCATACCTTCGTTGTCCAGCAGATCGATTTTGTTGAGTACGATGATGGGCTCTACGTGCAAGGTTTCGCAAGCCACCAGATAACGGTCGATAATATTCAGTGACAGCTCAGGTAAGATGGCTGAAACAATCACGATTTGATCGATGTTGGCCGCAATGGGTTTCACCCCGTCGTAAAAGTCCGGGCGTGTGAGTACGGAGGTACGCTCATGTACCGCCTCAACGATCCCTTTAACATTCACGCCCTCTGCTGCCGCTTTACCCGGACGCCAGACTACACGATCGCCGGTAACCAGCGAACGAATGGTACGGCGGATGTTGCAACGGTGAATTTCACCGTCAGCAGATTCTACGTCGGCATGCATGCCAAAACGGCTGATAACGATGCCTTCAGCGGTCTCGCCAAACAGGTTGTCGTCGTAGTCGGGCTTCTCCGCGGACGTTTTAAGACGACGCTGGTGATTGGCGTTCACGCGGCGCTGTTGGCCTTTGGAGAGTTTATTCTTACTCAATCGGACTGGCTCCTGGTCGCCCATAATGGGCAAAACATTTATGATACACGCAATTTTAGATGAATATAGTCACACTGAATGTGACGTCTGAAGGGTGGAAAATAGCATGAGTGCCAATGAAAACAACCTGATTTGGATCGATCTGGAGATGACAGGTCTGGATCCCGAGCGCGATCGCATTATTGAGATCGCTACGCTAGTGACTGATGCCAACCTGAATATCCTGGCTGAAGGACCAACAATTGCGGTGCATCAGTCTGATGAGCAACTGGCGCTAATGGATGACTGGAACGTACGTACGCATACCGGAAGTGGACTAGTGGAACGCGTAAAAGCGAGCACCATGGGCGATCGTGAAGCCGAGCTGGCAACGCTGGCCTTTTTAAAAGAGTGGGTACCTGAAGGAAAATCACCTATCTGCGGCAACAGCATCGGCCAGGATCGCCGTTTCCTGTTTAAATATATGCCGGAACTGGAGGCGTATTTCCATTATCGCTATCTGGACGTCAGCACGCTTAAAGAGTTGGCCCGTCGCTGGAAACCAGAGATCCTTGATGGCTTCAAGAAACAAGGAACACACCAGGCAATGGACGATATTCGTGAGTCCGTTGCTGAGCTGGCTTACTATCGCGAGCATTTTATTAAGCTTTAATTTTGTGGATGACCGGGTGGCGGTTGTACTCTGCCCGGCCTACGAATATCGTTCCTGTGCGCTTGCACTGGGGCTGGATTGCCGCTAAATTAGACGACTTGTCGATAAATTCAGCACTTGAGCAGAAAAACGAAAAAATCGCTTTTAGGGGGGTTGCAGCTAAACGGATTTCTCGTATAATGCGCCTCCCGTAACGACAGAGAATTACACGTTACGGCAGCAACAAAAGAAGTACAAATTTGCGGGAATAGCTCAGTTGGTAGAGCACGACCTTGCCAAGGTCGGGGTCGCGAGTTCGAGTCTCGTTTCCCGCTCCAAAATTTGAAAGTGCTTATTAAGCACAGACCACCAATCGCAGGATTTCGAATTGCGACAAGGCGGCAACTGAATGAGTCCTCAGGAGCTTACAAAAGTAAGTGACTTAGGTGAATGAAGGCAGCCAACGCAGTAGCGGTTCGAAAGACGAAGATTATGCGGGAATAGCTCAGTTGGTAGAGCACGACCTTGCCAAGGTCGGGGTCGCGAGTTCGAGTCTCGTTTCCCGCTCCAAAATTTGAAAGTGCTTGTTAAGCACAGACCACCAATCGCAGAATTTCGAATTGCGACAAGGCGGCAACTGAATGAGTTCTCAGGAGCTTACAAAAGTAAGTGACTTAGGCGAATGAAGGCAGCCAACGCAGTAGCGGTTCGAAAGACGAAGATTATGCGGGAATAGCTCAGTTGGTAGAGCACGACCTTGCCAAGGTCGGGGTCGCGAGTTCGAGTCTCGTTTCCCGCTCCAAATTCTTATCTCAATAAAAATATCCACAACGTAGTATCGCGTTGGGGACGTTTTCGTTCGCCATTGACATACTTCTGTAAACAGACTTATCCACAGGTCGAGGCATCATTCCTTGAATGCAAATAACTTCGCCGGGTGAATGATATCTTTGTAACCAATTGAAATTATTGAACTAATTATCATTTCAAATTGTTAATGCGATCACTTGACGATTTTTTCCCTCTTGAATATCAATGTGTTTTTATTTTTATACACAAGCTGTGGATGATTTAAGCATCGCGCGGCAATCCTTTTTCAACGACCCTGACCAGGCGTTGTTTCTTCGGTAACTGTACTTCCACTACGCAGGCATTTCGCTTCTCAATTTGCCGGGCAATCGCCCATGATATGTGCTCGTCGAGAAGTGGGTGCTCACCTCTGCGGGTTTCCAGCGCATTGATTACGGCTTCATCCCAGGGGGCATTTCCCAGCGCAACGGCGATATTGCGCAGCCAGCGCAGATGGCCAATACGACGAATGGCAGATCCCTCCGTGACTTTCAAAAACCACGCCTCGCTCCAGCTAAATAGTTCTATTAACTCCGGAGCATGAAGCTGCTTGCGCGGATTGAAGTCATCCTCTGCCGTCAACTGCGAATAGCGATTCCACGGGCAGATGAGCTGGCAGTCATCGCAGCCATAGATGCGGTTCCCCAGTAGCGGACGAAACTCTTCCGGGATCGCGCCTTCCAGTTCGATCGTGAGATAAGAGATACAGCGGCGCGCATCCACCGTGTAGGGTTCAACGATAGCGCCGGTAGGACAAATGGTCATACAGGCCACGCATTTGCCGCATCCTTCTTCGACTGGCTTATCAACCGGGAGAGGCAAATCGATCAGTAACTCACCGAGAAAGAAGAATGAGCCAGCCTCACGGTTGAGGATAAGTGAGTGCTTACCTGTCCAGCCAAGCCCGGCTTTTTCCGCCAGTGGACGCTCAAGAATGGGCGCTGAATCGACAAAAGGTCTAAAATTCAGCGAAGCGCAGTGCTGTTGAATCATCTCGCCCAGCTTTTTTAAGCGGTTACGTAGCAACTTATGGTAGTCACGTCCAAGCGCGTAACGGCTGACGTAACCCAGGGAGGGGTTTTTCAACGTGCTGGCAAAGGCCGCGTTGGCAGGAAGATAGTTCATTCGCACGCTGATAACGCGTAATGTACCGGGCAATAATTCATGAGGTCGGGCGCGCATCATGCCGTGACGGGCCATCCAGTCCATTTCGCCGTGATAGTGTTTATCCAGCCAGGCCTGCAGTTTGGGTTCGGCTTCGCTGAGGTCGGTATCGGTAATACCGACCTGCTGAAAGCCAAGTTCCAGCCCCCACTGTTTAATATTTTGCGCTAACTGATTGAGATCGAGGGGCTCTGACATGACGGACCATACAATGAAGAAAAACCTCGCAAGTATACCACACTCCATCTGGCACGCCGATGACATCAAACGGATGGAACGAGAGGCGGCAGACAACTTAGGGCTGACGCTTTATGAACTGATGCTGCGTGCGGGAGAGGCTGTGTTTCAGGCTACACGGAACGTATATCCGCACGCTCAACACTGGCTGGTGCTATGCGGCCACGGTAACAATGGCGGTGATGGGTATGTGGTGGCAAGACTCGCTAAAGCGCTGGGTATTGATGTCACATTGCTGGCGCAGGAGAGCGATAAAACGCTTCCCGAGGAAGCACAGCAGGCGCGCGATGCCTGGCTTAATGCGGGGGGCGTCATCCATTCTACAGATATCGTCTGGCCAGGTCGTGTGGATGTCATTATCGACGCGCTGTTGGGGACCGGTTTAAAACAGGCTCCGCGCGAACCTCTCCGGACGCTGATTGAGCATGCCAATACCCATCCTGCCCCCATCGTCGCCGTAGACATTCCTTCTGGTCTGCTGGCACAAACAGGAGCGACACCGGGGGCGGTGATAAACGCAGCGCATACCGTCACCTTTATTGCGTTGAAACCAGGGCTGTTAACTGGCAAAGCGCGCGATGTTACCGGACATCTGCACTTTAACGCGCTTGGGTTGGACGCCTGGCTTGCCAGGCAAGATGCGCCGATTCAGCGTTATGAAGCCTCGCAGCTTGCGCATTGGTTAACACCACGTCGACCTACCTCACACAAAGGTTCCCATGGTCGGTTGGTCATTATTGGCGGTGACCACGGCACGGGGGGTGCCATTCGTATGGCCGGTGAAGCGGCGCTGCGTGCGGGGGCTGGATTGGTCAAAGTACTGACGCGCAGTGAAAATATCGCCCCCATTTTGACTGCCCGACCGGAACTCATGGTCGATACGCTAATGCCAAAGACGCTGGAAGAGGGTTTGGCGTGGGCGGATGTCGTGGTGATTGGTCCTGGTCTTGGACAGCAGGAGTGGGGCAAAAAAGCATTGCAAAAGGTCGAGAATTTTCGCAAACCGATGCTCTGGGATGCCGATGCGCTTAACCTGCTGGCAATCAATCCCGATAAACGTCACAATCGCGTGATCACGCCGCATCCGGGTGAGGCAGCACGGCTGCTGGGTTGTTCCATTGCAGAAATTGAGGACGATCGCTTACTTTGTGCACAACGTCTGGTAAAACGGTACGGAGGTGTGGTGGTGCTGAAAGGCGCGGGGACGGTTGTCGCCTCTGAACAGGCTGCATTGAGTATTATTGATGCCGGTAATGCCGGAATGGCCAGCGGCGGGATGGGGGATGTGCATTCCGGTATTATTGGCGCATTGCTCGGACAGAAGCTTACCCCGTATGATGCAGCGTGTGCGGGATGTGTTGCGCATGGTGCGGCGGCGGATGTACTGGCAGCGCGTTTTGGTATGCGCGGCATGCTGGCGACAGATCTCTTTACCACGCTACAGCGTATTGTTAACCCTGATGTGATTGACGTTTATCATGATGAATCGAGTAATTCCACTACCTGATGAGCAGGCAACTTTAGACCTGGGACAGCGGGTAGCCAAAGCCTGTGACGGCGCGACGGTTATTTATTTATATGGCGACCTGGGGGCGGGTAAAACGACCTTCAGTCGGGGATTTCTGCAGGCGTTAGGTCACAAAGGTAATGTAAAAAGCCCGACCTACACACTGGTCGAACCCTATGCGCTCGATAATTTAATGGTCTATCACTTCGACCTGTATCGCCTTGCGGACCCGGAGGAGCTGGAATTTATGGGGATCCGCGATTATTTTGCCAATGATGCCATCTGCCTGGTGGAATGGCCGCAACAAGGTAAAGGTGTACTGCCAGACCCGGACGTCGAAATACACATTGAATATCAGGCGCAAGGTCGTGAGGCGCGCGTAAGTGCGGTCTCCTCATCGGGTGATTTATTGCTGGCGCGTTTGGCCGATTAACCTTAAGGGGGGCGGGATGATTTATCGCATCAGAAACTGGCTGATGGCAACCCTGGTCCTGCTGTGCGCGCAGGCAGGGGCCGCCAGCCTCTCCGATCTTCAGGTTTCCAATGGCGATCAACAGGCGCGGATTACGCTGAGCTTTATCGGTGAGCCGGAATACGCTGTGTCACAGGAGGGGAAACGAACGGTCACGCTGGATATTAAACAAACCGGTGTGATTCAGGGATTACCACTGCTGTTCAGCGGCAATAATCTGGTGAAGGCGATCCGTTCGGGTACGCCAAATGATGCCCAGTCTCTGCGGCTGGTTGTCGATTTAACCGAAAACGGAAAAGCAGAAGCCGTAAAACGACAAAACGGTGGCAATTACACCGTTGTGTTTACGATTAAAGCGGATGCGCCGCCACCGCCGCCACCTGTGGTGGTCAAGCGTGTCGAGGCACCGGTTGTTGCTCCGCGTCCCGTTGAGCCAGCACGTAATCCGTTTAAAGCAGAAAATGATCGCACCACCGCGGTGACCAGCAGCAATACGGCCACGAGACCGGCAGCTCAGGCTCGCGTCAGCAACGGCGATAAAGTTGTTATTGCTATCGATGCCGGACACGGCGGACAGGACCCAGGGGCGATCGGCCCTGGTGGTACACGCGAGAAAAACGTCACTATCGCTGTTGCACGCAAACTGCGCGGCTTGCTGAATGATGATCCGATGTTTAAGGGTGTACTCACCCGTGACGGCGATTACTTTATCTCGGTGATGGGCCGTTCTGATGTTGCGCGTAAACAAAATGCCAACTTCCTGGTCTCTATTCATGCGGATGCCGCACCAAACCGCGATGCGACAGGCGCTTCCGTATGGGTGCTGTCAAACCGTCGTGCCAACAGTGAAATGGCCGGTTGGCTGGAGCAGCACGAGAAACAGTCGGAACTGCTGGGCGGCGCGGGTGATGTGCTGGCTAACAGCCAGTCTGACCCCTATCTCAGTCAGGCCGTACTGGACCTGCAGTTCGGTCATTCGCAACGCGTCGGCTATGATGTGGCGACCAGCATGATCGGTCAGTTAGAACGTATTGGTTCGATGCATAAACGCCGCCCGGAACACGCCAGCCTTGGCGTATTGCGCTCGCCGGATATCCCGTCAGTCCTGGTCGAAACCGGTTTTATCAGCAACAACAGCGAAGAACGGCTGTTGGCAAGCGATGATTACCAGCAGCAGCTGGCCGAGGCGATTTACAAAGGACTGCGTAACTATTTCCAGGCGCATCCGATGCAAACCGGCCCACAGGGCGCACCGGCGCAAACTGCCAGCGCCGTATCGCCTGGCAGCACGTTAACAAACTAAGGATTAGCCATGCCGATTCAGGTTCTACCGCCACAGCTGGCGAACCAGATTGCCGCAGGCGAGGTGGTGGAACGACCTGCGTCGGTGGTTAAAGAGCTGGTAGAAAACAGCATCGATGCGGGTGCAACGCGTATCGATATTGATATCGAACGCGGTGGGGCGAAGCTTATCCGTATTCGTGACAACGGTTGTGGGATTAAAAAAGACGAGCTGGCGCTGGCGCTGGCGCGTCACGCCACCAGTAAAATTGCCTCGCTTGACGATCTCGAAGCGATTGTAAGCCTTGGATTTCGTGGAGAGGCACTGGCGAGTATCAGCTCGGTTTCCCGTTTAACACTGACATCGCGTACGCAAGAACAACCCGAAGCCTGGCAGGCCTATGCTGAAGGGCGTGACATGGATGTGACGGTTAAACCCGCTGCGCATCCGGTGGGTACCACGCTGGAAGTACTGGATCTGTTTTACAACACGCCAGCACGACGCAAGTTTATGCGCACGGAGAAAACGGAATTTAACCACATCGACGAAATTATCCGCCGCATTGCGTTGGCGCGTTTCGATGTGACGATTAATCTGTCGCACAACGGCAAAATGGTGCGCCAGTATCGTGCTGTCGCGGCGGATGGACAAAAAGAGCGCCGACTGGGTGCTATTTGCGGGACACCGTTTCTGGAGCATGCTCTGGCGATTGAATGGCAGCATGGCGATTTGGCGCTGCGCGGCTGGGTGGCCGATCCGAACCACACGACGGCGGCGCTGGCGGAAATCCAGTATTGCTATGTGAATGGCCGGATGATGCGCGATAGACTGATCAACCATGCCATTCGCCAGGCTTGTGAAGATAAGCTGGGCGCCGATCAGCAACCCGCATTTGTACTGTATCTGGAAATTGACCCGCATCAGGTGGATGTAAACGTGCATCCAGCCAAACATGAGGTACGCTTTCACCAGTCTCGTCTGGTGCATGATTTTATTTATCAAGGGGTGTTAAGCGTCCTGCAACAGCAGTTGGAAACCTCGCTGCCGTTGGTTGATGACGAAGAACTCGCCCCGAGACACATCCCGGAAAATCGCGTGGCGGCAGGGCGTAACCATTTTGCCGAACCTGCGCCAGCGCGTGAACCTGCTACTCCCCGTTATTCTGCCTCTTCCAGTAGCGGGAGTGGTCGCCAGGGGCAGGCAAGCGCCAGTTGGCCGCATGCCCAGCCTGGATATCAAAAGCAGCAGGGCGAAATTTATCAGCGCCTGCTGCAGACACCGGCTCCGATGCACAAACCACCGGTCGCTGAAACACCGACGGTACCTCTTACCGGCAACAGTCAGGGGTTTGGACGGGTGCTGACTATCGTAGGGACAGACTGTGCATTACTGGAAAGCGATGGCCAGATTCGGCTGCTGGCGTTACCTGTTGCGGAACGGTGGTTGCGTCAGGCGCAGCTTACGCCTGGGCAGGGTCCTGTTTGCGCTCAGCCACTGCTGATCCCGTTGCGTCTAAAAGTCACCGCAGGTGAAAAAGCAGCGTTGCAAAAAGGACAAAGCCAACTGGCCGATTTGGGGATTGAATTTCAGCTGGATGCGCAGCATGTGACCATCCGAGCGGTGCCTTTACCCTTACGCCAACAAAATTTACAAATCTTGATTCCTGAACTGATAGGCTACCTGGCGCAGCAAACCGTATTTGAACCGGGCAACATTGCGCAGTGGATTGCACGTAATCTGATGAGCGAGCATCCGCAGTGGAGCATGGCTCAGGCGATTACGCTGTTGGCGGATGTTGAGCGGCTATGCCCACAACTCGTGAAGGCGCCGCCGGGTGGTCTGTTACAACCTGTTGATTTACATTCGGTAATGAACGCCCTGAAACATGAGTGATACCTGTAAGGCGAGCCTGCCAAAGGCAATTTTTTTAATGGGGCCGACGGCCTCCGGTAAAACGGCATTAGCAATTGAATTGCGTAAAGTTTTGCCTGTAGAGTTGATAAGCGTTGATTCCGCCCTTATTTACAAGGGGATGGATATCGGCACCGCGAAGCCTGATGCTGATGAATTGAAGGCCGCACCACACCGATTGCTGGATATTCGTGATCCGGCGCAAGCGTATTCTGCAGCGGATTTTCGTCGCGATGCGCTAGCCGAGATGGCCGATATCACCGCAGCGGGGCGTATCCCGCTGTTAGTGGGTGGCACAATGTTATATTTCAAAGCGTTGCTTGAAGGGTTGTCACCGTTACCGTCGGCGGACTCGGAGGTCAGGGCCAGAATCGAGCAGCAGGCGGCAGAGCTTGGATGGGACGCGTTACACCGACAGCTTCAGGAGATTGACCCGGTAGCTGCGGCGCGGATTCATCCAAATGATCCGCAAAGACTTTCCCGGGCACTGGAAGTTTTTTTCATTTCGGGTAAAACTTTAACGGAGCTGACGCAAACGTCAGGAGATGCTTTGCCGTATGAGGTGCACCAGTTTGCGATCGCTCCGGCGAGCCGTGAATTGCTCCATCAGCGAATTGAGCAGCGTTTTCATCAGATGTTAGCTTCAGGTTTTGAAGCAGAAGTCCGGGCGCTTTTTGCCCGAGGAGATTTGCATACGGATTTGCCTTCCATTCGTTGTGTAGGGTATCGCCAGATGTGGTCATACATTGAAGGCGAAATTTCATACGATGAAATGGTTTATAGAGGTGTTTGCGCCACGAGGCAGTTAGCGAAGCGGCAGATAACCTGGTTGCGTGGTTGGGAAGGGGTGCACTGGCTTGACAGTGAAAAGCCTGACCAGGCGCGAAACGAAGTATTACAGGTTGTTGGTGCTATCGCGAACTGAATGTGTACAATTGAAACGTATCGTGCGCAATTTTTCAGAACCATAAGGTTCAATACGCAAAGTCATTCAAGTTGCATCAAGGCAGCAAGAGAGTGAATCCCCAGGAGCTTACTCAAGTAAGTGACAGGGGTGAACGAACGTCGCTAACGTAGAGGCAACCTGAAGGATCAAGCGTATTAAGTACAAATAAGCATATAAGGAAAAGAGAGAATGGCTAAGGGGCAATCTTTACAAGATCCGTTCCTGAACGCACTGCGTCGGGAACGTGTTCCAGTTTCTATTTATTTGGTGAATGGTATTAAGCTGCAAGGTCAAATCGAGTCTTTTGATCAGTTCGTGATCCTGTTGAAAAACACGGTCAGCCAGATGGTTTATAAGCACGCGATTTCCACTGTTGTCCCGTCTCGCCCGGTTTCTCATCACAGCAATAATGCCACCGGCGGCACTGGCAGCAACTACCATCACGGTAGCAACGCGCAGGGTTCATCAGCGCAACAGGACAGCGAAGAAACCGAATAAGGTTTTAGGCTGTTTTACACACGGGGAGCCAGAGATCCTGCGTTCCCCGTTGATATATATTGAGGGGTTGACGCTTGTTTGACCGTTATGATGCCGGTGAGCAGGCGGTACTGGTACACATCTATTTTTCGCAAGACAAAGATATGGAAGACCTCCAGGAGTTTGAATCTCTGGTTTCTTCCGCCGGTGTCGAAGCAATGCAGGTGATTACCGGGAGCCGTAAAGCACCGCACCCGAAGTTTTTTGTTGGTGAAGGTAAGGCAATCGAAATTGCTGAAGCCGTAAAAGCGACTGGCGCTGCGGTGGTGATTTTTGATCATGCTCTAAGCCCTGCCCAGGAACGTAACCTGGAACAGTTATGCCAGTGTCTTGTTATCGACAGGACTGGTCTCATTTTAGATATTTTTGCCCAGCGTGCGCGGACCCATGAGGGTAAGTTGCAGGTTGAGCTGGCGCAGTTGCGCCATATGGCTACACGCCTGGTCCGTGGCTGGACTCACCTTGAAAGGCAAAAAGGCGGGATTGGTTTGCGTGGTCCGGGTGAAACCCAGCTCGAAACTGACCGTCGTTTGCTGCGTAATCGCATTTTGCAAATACAGTCGCGCCTGGAAAAAGTTGAAAAGCAACGTGAGCAGGGGCGGCAGTCGCGCAAGAAAGCGGATGTCCCAACCGTATCACTGGTGGGATATACCAACGCCGGAAAATCCACCCTGTTCAACCAGATAACCGAAGCTCGGGTCTACGCAGCGGATCAACTGTTCGCGACCCTGGATCCGACGCTTCGTCGAATAGACGTTGCGGATGTCGGTGAAACCGTGCTGGCGGATACTGTAGGGTTTATCCGTCATTTGCCGCACGACCTGGTGGCGGCGTTTAAGGCCACTTTGCAGGAGACTCGTCAGGCGACCTTGCTGTTGCACGTTATTGATGCGGCAGATTTTCGTGTGCAGGAAAACATTGAGGCCGTCGACACGGTTCTTGAAGAGATCGATGCAAATGAAATCCCGACGCTGCTGGTAATGAATAAGATCGATATGCTGGATGATTTTGAACCGCGTATCGACAGAGATGAAGAGAATAAACCCATTCGCGTGTGGGTCTCAGCGCAAACGGGAATTGGCATACCACAGCTTTTTCAGGCTTTGACAGAGCGACTTTCCGGTGAGGTTGCGCAACATACGTTGCGTCTGCCGCCGCAGGAAGGGCGACTGAGAAGCCGGTTTTACCAACTTCAGGCAATAGAGAAAGAGTGGATGGAGGAAGACGGTAGCGTAGGTCTGCAAGTACGTATGCCGATCGTAGACTGGCGTCGCCTCTGTAAACAAGAACCGGCACTGGAAGACTATGTTGTCTGACCTGACGGATATGGCCTGAAGATTTTTTCGCCTCTATTCCTCGTGGATTTTATGCGGCAGGAAGGCGGCAAGTCCTGAAATCTCCAGGCACATAGTCAACTATGTGACTGGGGTTGAAAGACGTAGCCAACGCATCTGCAGCGCAAAAGACGCAGGTATAGCATCGCATAACAAATATGGAGCACAAAAATGGCGTGGAATCAGCCCGGTAATAACGGACAAGACCGCGACCCCTGGGGAAGCAGCAAACCTGGCGGCAACCCAGAGGGAAATGGAAACAAAGGTGGTCGCGATCAGGGACCTCCCGATCTGGATGATATCTTCCGCAAACTGAGTAAAAAACTCGGTGGTTTGGGTGGCGGTAAAGGTACTGGCTCTGGCGGTGGTAGTTCATCACAAGGCCCGCGTCCGCAACTGGGCGGCCGAGTCTTTACTATCGCAGCGGCAGCTATCGTCATTATCTGGGCGGCTAGCGGTTTCTACACCATTAAAGAAGCGGAACGTGGCGTGGTGACACGCTTCGGTAAATTCAGCCATCTGGTTGAGCCGGGTCTGAACTGGAAACCGACCTTTATCGACGAAGTGACTCCGGTCAACGTTGAAGCTGTGCGTGAACTTGCCGCATCCGGCGTGATGCTGACATCAGACGAAAACGTCGTGCGCGTTGAAATGAACGTGCAGTACCGTGTGACCGATCCGCAGCGTTACCTGTTTAGTGTAACCAGCGCGGATGACAGTCTGCGTCAGGCAACTGACAGCGCCCTGCGTGGGGTCATCGGTAAATACACCATGGATCGTATCCTGACCGAAGGGCGTACCGTTATTCGTAGCGATACCCAGCGTGAACTGGAAGAAACCATTCGTCCGTACAATATGGGTATCACCCTGCTGGACGTCAACTTCCAGGCTGCACGTCCGCCGGAAGAGGTAAAAGCGGCGTTTGATGATGCTATCGCAGCGCGTGAAAACGAGCAGCAGTACATCCGTGAAGCAGAAGCGTATACCAACGAAGTTCAGCCACGTGCAAACGGTCAGGCGCAGCGTATTCTGGAAGAAGCGCGTGCGTATAAGACCCAGACCATCCTGGAAGCACAGGGTGAAGTGGCTCGCTTCGCAAAAATTCTGCCGGAATATAAAGCCGCACCGCAGATTACTCGCGAGCGTCTGTATATCGAAACCATGGAAAAAGTGCTGAGCCATACCCGTAAAGTACTGGTTAACGATAAGGGCAGTAATCTGATGGTTCTACCGTTGGATCAGATGCTGAAAGGCGGCACTGCGCCAGCAGCTAAGACTGACAGCAGTTCAAATCTGCTGCGTCTGCCACCGGCAACGTCTTCCAGCACTGGAGCAAGCAACACCTCGTCCACCAGTCAGGGCGATATTATGGACCAACGCCGCGCGAATGCGCAGCGTAACGACTACCAGCGTCAGGGGGAATAACGATGCGTAAGTCAGTTATTGCGATTATCATCATCGTTCTGGTAGTTCTGTTCATGTCTGTCTTTGTGGTCAAAGAAGGCGAGCGCGGTATTACCCTGCGCTTTGGTAAAGTTCTGCGTGACGATGACAACAAGCCGCTGGTCGTTGCACCAGGCCTGCACTTCAAGATTCCGTTTATTGAATCCGTGAAGATGCTGGATGCGCGTATTCAGACCATGGACAACCAGGCCGATCGCTTTGTGACCAAAGAGAAGAAAGACCTGATCGTTGACTCCTACATCAAGTGGCGCATCAGTGACTTTAGCCGCTACTACCTGGCAACGGGCGGTGGCGATGTTTCTCAGGCAGAAGTGCTGTTGAAACGTAAGTTCTCAGACCGTCTGCGTTCTGAAATCGGTCGCCTGGACGTGAAAGATATCGTTACCGATTCCCGCGGTCGTTTGACTCTGGAAGTCCGTGATGCGTTGAACTCCGGTTCTGCTGGCACAGAAGATGAAGTCGCGACTCCGGCGGCGGATAGCGCGATTGCCGAAGCGGCTGAACGTGTGCAGGCTGAAACGAACGGTAAAGTCCCGGTCATCAACCCGAACAGTATGGCGGCACTGGGTATCGAAGTGGTCGATGTGCGTATCAAGCAAATCAACCTGCCAGCTGAAGTGTCCGAGGCTATTTACAACCGTATGCGCGCTGAGCGTGAAGCGGTAGCACGTCGCCATCGTTCACAGGGTCAGGAAGAAGCGGAAAAACTGCGTGCAACAGCGGACTATGAAGTCACTAAAACGCTGGCAGAGTCTGAGCGTCAGGGCCGCATTATGCGCGGTGAAGGCGATGCAGAAGCCGCTAAATTGTTTGCCGATGCGTTCAGTCAGGATCCTGACTTCTACGCCTTCATCCGTAGCCTGCGCGCTTACGAGAAGAGCTTCGAAGGAAACCAGGATGTCATGGTCATGAGCCCGGACAGCGATTTCTTCCGTTACATGAAGACGCCGAATAGCGCAACACGCTAAAATAGTTCCAGCGGTTTTAGACCAGCAAAACCACCGGTATCCCCAGGGATGCGGTGGTTTTCTTTTTTATATAAGGACGACGGATGAATTCAACAATTTTGCTGGCGCTCGCGTTGGTTTTGGTGCTGGAAGGCTTGGGTCCTATGCTGTATCCCCGCGCCTGGAAGAAAATGATCTCGGCGATGGCACAACTTCCTGAAAATATTTTGCGTCGTTTTGGTGGAGGTCTTGTGGTCGCGGGCGTTGTCGTCTACTACATGTTGAGGAAAACGATTGGCTGATCAATAAGTAGACTAATTTGCAGATTTTTGGATGCAAAAAGTGCTGTATATCTGAAAAAGCGGTGGTAGAATCCATTTTTAAGCAAACGGTGATTTTGAAAAATGGGTAACAACGTCGTCGTACTGGGCACCCAATGGGGTGACGAAGGTAAAGGGAAGATCGTCGATCTTCTGACTGAACGGGCTAAATATGTTGTGCGCTACCAGGGCGGTCACAACGCAGGCCATACTCTCGTAATCAACGGTGAAAAAACCGTCCTCCATCTTATTCCATCAGGTATTCTTCGCGAGAATGTAACCAGCATCATCGGTAACGGTGTTGTTCTGTCTCCGTCCGCGCTGATGAAAGAGATGAAAGGGCTGGAAGATCGTGGTATCCCGGTTCGTGAGCGCCTGCTGCTGTCTGAAGCGTGTCCGCTGATCCTTGATTATCATGTTGCGTTAGATAACGCTCGTGAGAAAGCGCGCGGTGAGAAAGCGATCGGTACCACCGGTCGTGGTATCGGCCCGGCTTATGAAGATAAAGTGGCTCGTCGCGGTCTGCGCGTTGGCGATCTGTTTGATAAAGCAACTTTCGCTGAAAAACTGAAAGAAGTGATGGAATATCACAACTTCCAGTTGGTGAATTTCTACAAAGTTGAAGCAGTTGACTACCAGAAAGTGCTGGATGATGTGATGGCGATTGCCGACATCCTGACGTCTATGGTTGTTGATGTTTCCGATCTGCTGGACCAGGCGCGTAAGCGTGGCGATTTCGTCATGTTTGAAGGTGCGCAGGGTACTCTGCTGGATATCGACCACGGTACCTATCCGTACGTAACGTCCTCCAACACCACTGCTGGTGGCGTGGCGACCGGCTCCGGCCTGGGCCCGCGTTATGTGGACTACGTTCTGGGTATCATCAAAGCATACTCCACCCGTGTAGGCGCAGGTCCGTTCCCGACTGAATTGTTTGATGATGTCGGCGAGTTCCTGTGCAAACAAGGTAACGAGTATGGCGCAACGACCGGTCGCCGTCGTCGTACCGGCTGGCTGGACTCCGTCGCTGTGCGCCGTGCGGTACAGATTAACTCCCTGTCTGGCTTCTGCCTGACCAAACTGGACGTACTGGACGGTTTGAAAGAGGTGAAAATCTGTGTTGCTTACCGTATGCCGGATGGCCGCGAAGTCACGACTACTCCGTTGGCAGCAGACGACTGGAAAGGTATTGAGCCGATTTACGAAACCATGCCTGGCTGGTCTGAATCCACCTTTGGTGTGAAGGAACGTAGTGGTCTGCCGCAGGCAGCACTGAACTACATCAAGCGTATTGAAGAACTGACCGGTGTGCCGATTGATATTATCTCAACTGGCCCAGACCGTACTGAAACCATGATCCTGCGCGACCCGTTCGACGCATAATCATGTTTGGCGCAGTGCCGCTGGCGCTGCGCATATCAGGCCTACATGTGTTATTTTGTAGGCCGGATCAGGCGCTTTTCACCGCCATCCGGCTTAACAAAGAGTGAATTCCTCGCTTTTTTCCTTCCCGAACTGAAATAAATTAGCGACCTGGCTGGTGGCTGGTTTATCATCAATATAAATAATACTACCAGGCTTATCCGTTTTATCCCTTTTCCTGAGGTTGATGTGCAGTTAACAAGTTTCACCGATTACGGATTACGTGCGCTAATCTACATGGCGTCGCTACCCGAAGGACGTATGACCAGTATTTCTGAGGTGACAGAAGTCTACGGCGTGTCCCGTAATCATATGGTCAAAATAATCAATCAACTTAGCCGGGCGGGCTTCGTTACTGCTATTCGTGGAAAAAATGGCGGCATCCGCCTGGGCAAACCGGCTAAGGCTATTGGAATTGGTGATGTGGTTCGCGAGCTGGAACCCTTATCGCTGGTTAACTGTAGCAGCGAGTTTTGCCACATTACCCCTGCCTGCCGACTCAAGCAGGCGCTTTCTAAGGCAGTGCAAAGTTTTCTCACGGAACTGGACAACTACACACTTGCTGATTTGGTTGAAGAGAATCAACCGCTTTATAAATTATTGCTGGTGGAGTGACGAAAATCTTCATCAGAGCTGACAATGGAGGAACCTCGATGTCACAAGATCCTTTCCAGGAGCGCGAAGCTGAAAAATACGCGAACCCTATCCCGAGCCGGGAATTTATCCTCGAACATTTAACTAAACGTGAAAAACCGGCCAACCGCGATGAGCTGGCCGCTGAACTCAATATTGAAGGTGAAGAGCAGCTGGAAGCGCTGCGTCGCCGCCTGCGCGCGATGGAGCGTGACGGGCAACTGGTCTTTACCCGTCGTCAGTGCTACGCGCTGCCGGAGCGTCTTGACCTGCTAAAAGGCACCGTTATTGGCCATCGTGATGGCTACGGTTTCTTGCGCGTCGAAGGACGCAAAGATGATTTGTACCTGTCCAGCGAGCAGATGAAAACCTGCATTCATGGCGATCAGGTACTGGCACAACCGCTGGGTGCGGATCGTAAAGGCCGCCGCGAAGCACGTATCGTGCGCGTGCTGGTACCGAAAACTAGCCAGATTGTTGGTCGCTACTTTACTGACGCTGGTGTGGGATTTGTCGTACCGGACGATAGCCGACTGAGTTTTGACATCCTGCTCCCGCCTGAAGAGGTGATGGGTGCCCGTATGGGCTTTGTGGTGGTGGTTGAACTCACTCAGCGCCCGACTCGTCGTACCAAAGCGGTGGGTAAAATTGTCGAAGTGCTGGGCGATAATATGGGCACCAGCATGGCCGTTGATATGGCTCTGCGTACTCATGAAATTCCCTACATCTGGCCGCAGGCAGTAGAGAAACAGGTCGCTGGTCTGAAAGAAGAAGTACCGGAAGAAGCGAAAGTCGGGCGTGTTGATTTGCGTGATTTGCCGCTGGTTACAATCGATGGTGAAGATGCGCGTGATTTCGATGATGCCGTCTATTGCGAGAAAAAGCGTGGTGGCGGCTGGCGTTTGTGGGTGGCGATTGCTGACGTAAGTTATTACGTTCGCCCACCGACCCCGCTGGACCAGGAAGCCCGTAGCCGCGGTACATCCGTGTACTTCCCGTCGCAGGTTGTACCGATGCTGCCGGAAGTACTTTCCAACGGATTGTGTTCGCTCAACCCGCAGGTGGACAGGTTGTGTATGGTGTGCGAAATGACCATTTCGTCAAAAGGTCGTTTAACCGGCTTTAAATTCTACGAAGCGGTAATGAGCTCCCATGCTCGTCTGACCTACACCAAAGTCTGGCATATGCTGCAGGGCGATCAGGAACTGCGTGAGCAGTACGCGCCGTTGGTGAAACATATTGAAGAGCTGCATAACCTCTACAAAGTGCTGGATAAAGCGCGTGAAGAGCGCGGCGGTATCTCGTTTGAAAGTGAAGAAGCGAAGTTTATCTTCAATGCTGAACGCCGTATCGAGCGTATTGAACAGACGCAACGTAATGACGCGCACAAACTGATTGAAGAGTGCATGATCATGGCGAATATCTCAGCGGCGCGATTCGTTGAGAAAGCCAAAGAGCCTGCACTGTTCCGTATTCACGATAAGCCAACGACCGAAGCGATTAATTCTTTCCGCTCGGTACTGGCCGAGCTGGGACTGGAGCTGCCTGGCGGTAACAAACCAGAGCCGCGTGATTATGCTGAACTGCTGGAGTCGATTGCTGACCGACCTGACGCAGAAATGCTGCAAACTATGTTGCTGCGCTCCATGAAACAGGCCATTTACGATCCGGAAAACCGTGGTCACTTTGGTCTGGCGCTGCAATCTTATGCGCACTTCACCTCACCGATTCGTCGTTACCCGGACCTCTCGTTGCACCGTGCTATCAAATATCTGCTGGCGCAGGAGCAGGGTCATAAAGGTAACACCACGGAGACGGGGGGCTACCATTATTCGATGGAAGAGATGCTGCAACTGGGCCAGCACTGTTCGATGGCAGAGCGCCGTGCTGACGAAGCCACGCGCGATGTTTCTGATTGGCTGAAGTGCGATTTTATGCTGGATCAGGTCGGTAATGTCTTTAAGGGCGTTATTGCCAGCGTGACGGGTTTTGGCTTCTTTGTTCGTCTTGATGAGCTGTTTATCGACGGTCTGGTGCATGTCTCCTCGCTGGATAACGACTACTATCGTTTTGACCAGGTAGGGCAACGCCTGACAGGCGAATCCAGCGGTCAGATGTATCGCCTTGGCGATCGTGTGGAAGTCCGTGTGGAAGCCGTCAATATGGACGAGCGCAAAATCGACTTTAGTCTGATTTCCAGCGAACGTGCTCCGCGCAATGAGGGTAAAACCGCGCGCGAAAAAGCCAAAAAAGGCGATGCAGGTAAGAATACCGGTAAACGTCGCCAGATGGGCAAAAAGGTGAATTTCGAGCCGGACAGTGCTTTCCGCGGTGAGAAAAAAGGCAGAGCCAAACCTCAGGCGGATAAAAAAGCGGCTGAGAAAAAAGGCGACAAAAAAGCGAAAAAGCCTTCGGCGAAAACGCTTAAAATCGCTGCCGCCACCAAAGCCAAACGCGCGGCGAAAAAGAAAGTCACGGAATAAGCCATAAACCGTAAGCCGGGTGGCCAGCGTGCCGCCCGGCGTTACACCTAAACTATTAACGAGTACATTCATGAGTGAAATGATTTACGGCATCCATGCGGTGCAGGCTCTGTTGGAGCGTGCGCCTGAGCGCTTTCAGGACGTCTTTATTCTCAAAGGTCGCGAAGATAAACGTCTGCTGCCGCTGATCCATGCACTGGAAGCACAGGGTGTTGTCATCCAGTTAGCTAACCGCCAGTTCCTGGATGAGAAAAGTGAGGGTGCGGTTCATCAGGGGATTATTGCGCGCGTGAAGCCGGGTCGTCAGTATCAGGAAAACGATCTTCCGGATCTGATCGCGGAACTCGACCAGACGTTCTTTTTGATCCTCGATGGCGTCACCGATCCGCATAACCTGGGCGCATGCCTGCGTAGCGCAGACGCTGCCGGTGTGCATGCGGTGATCGTGCCGAAAGATCGTTCTGCACAATTGAATGCGACGGCGAAAAAAGTTGCCTGTGGCGCGGCAGAAAGCGTACCGCTGATCCGCGTGACCAACCTGGCGCGCACCATGCGTATGTTGCAGGAAGAGAACATCTGGATTGTTGGTACCGCGGGCGAAGCTGACCATACGCTGTATCAGAGCAAAATGACCGGGCGTCTGGCACTGGTAATGGGCGCAGAGGGCGAAGGTATGCGTCGTCTGACCCGTGAACATTGTGATGAACTGATCAGCATCCCAATGGCCGGGAGCGTTTCATCGCTTAACGTCTCTGTCGCGACGGGAATTTGCCTGTTTGAAGCCGTCCGTCAGCGCGGGTAATTGATTCCCTCTTCTCTTAAGCCATCCTTCGGGATGGCTTTTTTGTGACCTTTATCCCAGGCATCCTCTTCTCTGACTGACCATACTTATGGTGACGGCCATTGACGGAGGGAGACACAATGCACTGGCAAACGCATACCGTTTTTAACCAACCTGTACCGCTCAATAACAGCAACTTATACCTGTCCGATGGCGCACTCTGTGAAGCCGTTGCTCGCGAAGGCGCGGGCTGGGACAGCGATCTTCTCGCCAGTATTGGCCAGCAATTAGGGACCGCGGAATCGCTTGAGTTGGGCCGCCTGGCCAATGCCTTTCCCCCCGAATTATTGCGTTACGATCCGCAAGGGCAACGACTGGATGATGTGCGGTTTCATCCCGCGTGGCATTTACTGATGCAGGGATTGTGCGCAAACCGCGTGCATAACCTGGCCTGGGAAGAGGAGGCCAGGCAGGGCACGTTTGTTGCCCGGGCTGCACGTTTTATGCTGCATGCGCAGGTGGAGGCGGGCACCTTGTGCCCGATAACCATGACCTTTGCCGCCACGCCGCTGTTACTGCAGATGCTACCTTCACAATTTCATGATTGGTTTACCCCTCTGCGCAGCGATCGCTATGACTCACATTTGCTGCCCGGTGGACAAAAGCGTGGGGTGCTGATTGGTATGGGAATGACGGAGAAGCAAGGGGGTTCAGATGTGCTGAGCAATACCACTCAGGCTGAACGTCTTGCAGATGGCTCATATCGCCTGGTGGGACATAAATGGTTTTTCTCCGTGCCGCAAAGCGATGCGCATTTGGTACTGGCGCAGACAAGGGGGGGCTTATCCTGCTTTTTTATGCCGCGATTCTTGCCTGATGGTCGACGCAACGCCATCCGCCTTGAACGCCTGAAAGATAAGCTCGGTAACCGTTCTAATGCCAGTTGCGAGGTCGAGTTTCAGGATGCTATCGGCTGGCTGCTGGGCGAGGAAGGGGAAGGTATTCGCCACATCCTGAAAATGGGCGGTATGACGCGTTTCGACTGCGCGCTGGGTAGTCACAGTATGATGCGACGTGCTTTTTCCGTGGCGATTTATCATGCACATCAGCGACAGGTATTTGGTAAACCTTTGATCGAACAACCGATGATGCGTCAGGTACTAAGCCGAATGGCATTGCAGTTGGAAGGGCAGACCGCATTACTGTTTCGGCTGGCGCGAGCCTGGGATCGCCGCACCGATGCGAAAGAAGCCCTGTGGGCCAGATTATTCACACCCGCAGCGAAATTTGCCATCTGCAAAAATGGCATGCCGTTTGTTGCCGAGGCGATGGAAGTGCTGGGCGGAATTGGCTATTGCGAGGAGAGTGAGTTGCCGCGTTTGTACCGTGAAATGCCGGTAAACAGTATCTGGGAAGGCTCCGGCAACATCATGTGTCTTGATGTATTGCGGGTACTGACGAAACAACCCGGCATGTACGATATGCTCAGTGAGGCTTTTGCCGAAGTAAAAGGGCAAGATCGTCATTACGATCGGATGGTGCGTCAGTTGCAGCAACACCTGCGTAAGCCCAGTGAGGCGTTGGCGAGGGAGATTACGCAGCAGCTTTTTCTGCTCGGGTGTGGCGCGCAGGTACTGCGTTATGCCTCTCCGCCAGTCGCGCAGGCCTGGTGTCAGATGATGTTGGATACGCGTGGTGTAAAACAGTTGTCTGCACAGGTGCAGAGTGATTTGCTACTGCGGGCGACGGGAGGAATACGGTAAGACTATGCCAGATGGCGATGCTGTCGCGTCGTATCCTGCCTACGTTCAATACCGGCAGGATACGTTTACGCCATCCGGCAATCTGTTATGCATAAAGTATGGCCTGTACGCGCCAGTTATCTGGCTGCTGTTCTTCATACATCTGAATAATCCGGTACCATGAGGCACCTTGTTCATCCGCTTTTAACGCCACAACGCGTTCTACATCCTGCGGGTTTCCTGCAATGTTACTGACCGATATCAGGCCAATTTCGTTCAGGCCTGTTACGCAGTCAGCACTGGCGAACTCGGCAGACTGCGCCGTTGTACCTACCAGTCCGGCAGAAAGCAGCAGTGAGGATAAGGCAAGTGATTGTTTCATAGTCAGCTCCATTATTCGTACCCCTACACATGGCAGGGCATTCCATCGCGATAATAAACCTCAAGCTCCCTGCTGTTGGTTTATTGTGCACAGGTAAACGCATAGGGGCGCAAAGCAATGTAAAGCTGACTAAATTTCAACCCAATGTTATTTACGATACAAAATAGCTTGTGAATACCATTGGCCTGTCACTACGGTCTCATCAACTAATAAGACAACGTAATAATCAGCTTTAGCCGCGACGGCTTTGGCACGGATCTCTGCCAGCGCATCATCTGGAGAGCCTCTTACCAGCGCATTGACTGTCCCTATTCGCTGCAACCCGTTGCTCTGGTCGCGGCGGATTTCTTGCGGGTGGTCGGCTACGGGCGGTGCAGGTTGTGGTGTACCCTGTAATACGCTACAGGCGCTTAAAAACGTCACCAGCAACAAAGAGGCAAACCGACGCATAACTCTATCTCGTTTCCTGATAGCCATAGTGTAGTGCCTTATTAAATTCCCTTTAGGGGAATGTTCCCGAATTGTTATCTCTCACGCGATTTTCGAATGAAAATGTTGCGAAAGCGTAACCCAGTTCTCAACATTATGAATCATTGCTGAACACATTCACTTGCGTTAAGTATTTCTCCATGGCATACCAGAAAAAAAGAGGCGACAAATGATCGAAATTGAAACACGCCAGCTGGCTGGTATCCCTGTCCTGCACGCCGTTCCTGCGGGTAAACGCGAATGTTCACTCCCTTGTATTATCTTCTATCACGGGTTTACCTCTTCTGGTCTGGTCTACAGCTATTTTGCCGTTGCTCTGGCACAGGCCGGATTCCGGGTCGTGATGCCAGATGCGCCCGATCATGGTGCCCGCTTCACTCGCGATGCGCAGGGGAGAATGTATCGCTTCTGGCAGATTTTGCAGCAAAATATGCAGGAGTTTGCGACGTTACGTGCGGCGCTGGTGGCAGAAAATTGGCTATCAGATGAACGTCTTGCCGTCGGAGGAGCCTCAATGGGGGCAATGACGGCTCTGGGCATTATGGCGCGTCATCCTGACGTAAAATGTGCAGCGAGCCTGATGGGTTCGGGGTATTTTACCCGGCTTGCACAAACGCTTTTCCCCCCCGTAGCGGTTCAGACGCCAGAACAGCAGGCGGAATTTGATAAGATTATCGCCCCACTGGCCGAGTGGGATGTTACACATCAGTTGCAACGTCTGGCCGACAGACCATTACTGTTGTGGCATGGCCAGGATGACGATGTGGTTCCGGCTGTGGAAACGTTCCGTTTGCAGCAGGCGTTAATTCAGGCAGGTCTGGATAACCATCTGACCTGCCTGTGGGAAGCGGGTGTCCGACACCGCATCACGCCAGAAGCGCTCGCTGCGACAGTATCGTTTTTCCGCCAGCACCTCTAAACCCGTAAAATGTTCACGCCCTGAGCTTCAAGTTGTTCCAGGATCTCAGGGTTAGCATTTTTGCCGGTAATCAGCATATCGATTTGATCGGCACGGCTGAACAACATTCCCGCACGTTCTCCAACTTTACTGCTATCGACCAGCACCACCAGTTTGCCGACCACGTTGAGCATCTTTTGCTCGGCCATTGCCGTCAGCATATCGGTTTTATACAGTCCATCAGCGGTCAGCCCTTTACCACTCGTAAACATCCAGTGTCCGGCATACAGGCTATTTTCGCTGCCCTGTGGGCTAAGTGTGATGGATTGGCTCTTGTTGTATTGCCCTCCCATGATGATCACGCTTTCATGCTCCTGGTCGATCAGATAGTTTGCCAGTGGCAGATAATTGGTGATGATCTGCACGGGTTTGCCGCACATTTCGCGTCCGAGCAGGAAGGCGGTTGATCCGCAGTTGATCACCACGCTTTCGCCTGCATTCACTAACTGGGATGCCGCTTTGGCAATGCGAACTTTTTCATCGTGATTCTGTGCCTGGTGCAGATTCATCGGTGTCCAGCGTGGGCGCTGCTGGGTAATGGCTTCTGCGCCGTTACGGACTTTCTTGAGTTTGCCGCTTTCGTCGAGCTTGTTGATATCCCTGCGTGCTGTGGCCGGTGAAATCCCCAGGCGCTCAATTACGTTCTCAACGGTAACAAAGCCCAATTGCGCCAGCATATCCAGCAATATTTGATGTCTTTGTGCTTCAGTCATGAGCTATTCCGATACAAATTGATTTGAAAAGATGATATTTGAAATAGCCTGGAAATACTAAGTAAATGGGAAAAAATGCCGGGAGAAACCGGCATTTTGTATGGATTACAGGAAGGATTTAAACGGTAAATCCGGCTCAATCGTAAAGCAGTCATCAAAGCCGCGTGGATAGTGATATTCGAAGTTATCTTTATCCAGTGGCCAAGTGAACTTGCCGCCGACCTGCCAGATAAACGGTTTGAAATTATACTTCAGGCGGTCTTTTTTCATGTCCCACAGGACGCGGATCTCCTGTGGATCAGCCTGGAAGTTTGACCAAATATCATGATGGAAAGGGATCACCACTTTTGTATTCAAGGATTCCGCCATACGCAGTATGTCGGAACTGGTCATCTTGTCCGTAATCCCACGTGGGTTTTCACCGTAGGAGCCGAGTGCGACGTCGATCTGATACTCATTTCCGTGCTTGGCGTAGTAGTTTGAGTAGTGGGAGTCGCCACTGTGGTACAACGTGCCGCCCGGAGTCTTGAACAGATAGTTGACTGCGCGTGCATCCATACCATCTGGCAGAACGCCTGCGGCTTTTTGGTCGGCTGGCAGGGTGATTAACGCAGTACGGTCGAACGCGTCAAGCGCATGAATTTCAATATCTTTTATCTTAACAACATCACCTGGTTTTACCACAATACAGCGCTCTTGTGGTACGCCCCAACCTATCCACAGATCGACACAGGTTTGTGGTCCAATAAACGGGACATTGTCAGCACAGTTCTGCATGATGGCAGCGGCGACATTCACATCAATGTGATCGTTATGATCGTGCGTAGCAAGAACCGCATCGATCTGACGAATAGCAAACGGATCAAGGACAAACGGCGTCGTGCGCAGATTGGGTTGTAGTTTCTTTACACCCGCCATGCGCTGCATTTGGTGGCCGGTTTTCATCAGTGGATTGCCGTGGCTTTGTTTACCGGTGCCGCACCAGAAATCGACGCAGACGTTCGTCCCGCCTTCCGACTTCAGCCAAATTCCAGTACAGCCAAGCCACCACATCGCAAAGGTGCCCGGCGCAACCTGTTCCTGCTCGATCTCTTCATTTAGCCAACTTCCCCATTCCGGGAATGTGTTCAGGATCCATGATTCACGCGTGATACTTTTTACTTTACTCATCGCATTTACCCTCATGTTTATTCATATCGAATCATAACGTGATTTAATTTGATTGATACTGACATCATTTTATCAAGAAGGCAATGTGCTGATTTTTTATGTCACCGCAAGAAATGGGGAGGATTCACAGGGTTATAAGTTGTTTTTGTATCAGTGTTTAATTGTATTTATTTGTTTTATCAGAGGTTATTTTTTTACTGCTGAATAACGAACAAGACCTTTCTTACAGTGAGAGAATTATTTGCGTACTGCATCACATTTAATCAAATTCAATCTTGTTGTGATTACTTTTGAAAACTAGAGTGGGGGCACAACATCCTGGGCATCTGTAATGAATGTTCAGCAACTTCGTCTACTGGAGATCGTTATGGAGATCCTCTACAACATCTTTACCGTCTTTTTTAATCAGGTTATGACTAACGCCCCACTGCTGCTGGGGATTGTGACCTGTCTCGGCTACATCTTGCTGCGTAAAAGTGTCAGCGTCATTATCAAAGGCACGATCAAAACGATCATCGGCTTTATGTTGCTGCAGGCAGGGTCCGGCATCCTGACCAGCACGTTCAAACCGGTAGTGGCTAAGATGTCTGAGGTCTATGGCATCAATGGGGCAATTTCAGATACCTATGCCTCAATGATGGCAACCATTGAACGCATGGGGGATGCCTATAGCTGGGTGGGGTATGCGGTGCTGTTAGCGCTGGCGCTGAATATTTGTTACGTACTTCTTCGACGTATTACCGGTATCCGCACCATCATGTTGACCGGACACATCATGTTCCAACAGGCGGGGCTGATTGCGGTTTCTCTGTATATCTTTGGTTACCCGATGTGGACCACCATTATCTGTACGGCGGTACTGGTGTCGCTCTATTGGGGCATTACCTCCAATATGATGTATAAGCCGACGCAAGAAGTGACCGATGACTGTGGCTTCTCCATTGGTCACCAGCAGCAGTTCGCCTCCTGGATTGCTTACAAAATTGCCCCCTATCTCGGTAAGAAAGAAGAGAGTGTCGAAGACCTTAAACTGCCGGGCTGGCTGAATATCTTCCATGACAACATCGTTTCAACCGCGATCGTGATGACTCTTTTCTTCGGTGCAATTCTGCTCTCTTTTGGTATTGATGTGGTCCAGGCGATGGCGGGAAAAACGCACTGGACGGTGTATATCCTGCAAACTGGTTTCTCGTTCGCTGTTGCCATTTTCATCATCACCCAGGGTGTGCGTATGTTCGTTGCTGAACTTTCAGAAGCGTTCAACGGTATTTCTCAACGTTTGATTCCTGGGGCAGTACTGGCGATTGACTGTGCGGCGATATACAGCTTTGCCCCAAACGCTGTGGTCTGGGGTTTTATGTGGGGCACCATTGGTCAACTGATTGCTGTTGGCATTCTGGTAGGCCTCGGCTCTTCCATTCTGATTATTCCCGGCTTTATTCCAATGTTCTTCTCTAACGCCACTATCGGCGTATTTGCTAACCATTTTGGCGGCTGGCGAGCGGCGCTTAAGATTTGTCTGGTGATGGGCATGATCGAAATATTTGGCTGTGTCTGGGCGGTAAAACTCACCGGTATGAGTGCCTGGATGGGAATGGCTGACTGGTCGATTCTGGCTCCACCTATGATGCAAGGGTTTGCCTCTATCGGACTGATTTTTATGGCCGTCATTATTCTGATTGCACTGGCTTATATGTTTTTCGCAGGACGCACGTTGCGCGCTGAGGAAGACGCAGAAAAACAACTGGCAGAACACTCTGCTTAATAAGGAGTTCCGATTATGACCGTACGTATTCTGGCTGTATGTGGCAACGGACAGGGCAGTTCCATGATCATGAAAATGAAGGTGGATCAGTTTTTAACTCAGTCAAATATTGACCACACGGTGAATAGCTGTGCAGTGGGTGAGTACAAAAGTGAACTGAGCGGCGCGGACATCATCATCGCCTCTACTCACATCGCCGGCGAAATTACCGTTTCTGGCAATAAGTATGTTGTAGGGGTACGCAACATGCTGTCTCCCGCTGATTTTGGTCCAAAACTGCTGGAAGTGATTAAAGAACACTTTCCGCAGGACGTGAAGTAAGGACACGGAATATGAAACTACGAGATTCGCTGGCGGACAATAACGCCATCCTTTTACAGGCTGACGCCAGTAACTGGCAGGACGCGGTAAAGCTGGGCGTGGATCTGCTGGTTAAGGCTGATGTGGTCGAGCCACGCTACTACCAGGCTATTCTCGACGGGGTTGCACAGCACGGTCCTTATTTTGTGATTGCCCCTGGGCTGGCTATGCCGCATGGCCGCCCTGAAGAGGGGGTTAAAAAAACCGGTTTTGCGTTGGTCACGCTGAAAACACCGTTAGTGTTCAACCATGAAGATAATGACCCGGTCGACATCCTGATCACAATGGCGGCGGTTGATGCTAATACGCATCAGGAAGTGGGCATCATGCAGATCGTGAATCTCTTTGATGACGAAGCCAATTTCGACCGTTTACGCGCCTGTCGCACCGCGCAGGAAGTATTGGATTTAATTGATAACGCCACTGCGGCGGCTGTTTAAAAGGATACCAAAATGTCATTACCTATGTTGCAGGTTGCGCTGGATAACCAATCAATGGCTTCTGCGTATGAAACGACGCGTCTGATTGCCGAAGAAGTCGATATCATTGAGGTGGGCACTATTCTTTGCGTGGCAGAGGGCGTGCGCGCCGTTCGCGATCTGAAGGCGCTTTACCCGCATAAAATTGTGCTGGCGGATGCCAAAATTGCCGATGCGGGGAAAATCCTGTCGCGTATGTGCTTTGAAGCCAATGCCGACTGGGTCACGGTGATTTGCTGTGCAGATATCAACACCGCCAAAGGTGCGCTGGAAGTGGCGCACGAGTTTAATGGCGACGTACAGATTGAACTGACTGGCTATTGGACGTGGGAACAAGCACAAGAGTGGCGCGAAGCCGGTATTGGGCAGGTGGTATATCACCGCAGCCGCGATGCGCAGGCGGCCGGTGTGGCATGGGGAGCGGCGGATATCAGTGCCATCAAACGTCTGTCTGATATGGGCTTTAAGGTCACCGTTACCGGGGGCCTGGCGCTGGAAGACCTGCCGCTGTTCCAGGGGATTCCGATTCATGTCTTTATTGCCGGTCGCAGCATTCGCGACGCCGTGTCTCCGGTGGAGGCTGCGCGTCAGTTCAAACGTTCCATCGCCCAACTGTGGGGATAAGGAGCGGACATGTTGTCAAAACAGATCCCACTTGGCATCTATGAAAAAGCGCTCCCCGCCGGGGAGTGTTGGCTGGCGCGCCTACGCCTGGCAAAGGAGTTGGGTTTTGACTTTGTTGAAATGTCGGTTGATGAAACCGACGCGCGCCTGTCGCGGCTTGACTGGAGCCGCGAACAGCGTCTGACGCTGGTCACCGCGATTGCCGAAACCGGTGTGCGTGTCCCCTCGATGTGCCTGAGCGCCCACCGTCGTTTCCCGCTGGGTAGCGAAGATGATGCCGTCCGTGCCCAGGGGCTTGAGATTATGCGTAAAGCGATTCGGTTTGCGCAGGATATCGGTATTCGCGTTATTCAACTGGCGGGTTACGACGTCTATTACCAGCAGGCCAATAACGAAACGCGCCGTCGGTTTCGTGATGGGCTGAAAGAGAGTGTCGAGATGGCGAGTCGCGCACAGGTCACACTGGCGATGGAGATCATGGATTATCCGTTGATGAATTCGATCAGTAAGGCGCTGGGCTATGCCCACTACCTCAATAATCCGTGGTTCCAGCTCTATCCTGACATTGGCAATTTGTCGGCGTGGGATAATGACGTACAGATGGAACTGCAGGCGGGTGTTGGGCATATCGTGGCGGTGCATGTGAAAGATACCCGGCCGGGTATCTTTAAAAATGTCCCCTTCGGTGAAGGAGTTGTTGATTTCGAACGCTGTTTCGAGACGCTCAAGCAGAGTGGGTATTGCGGGCCATACCTGATTGAAATGTGGAGTGAAACGGCGGAGAACCCCGTGCTAGAAGTGGCAAAGGCGCGCGATTGGGTGAAAGCGCGGATGGCCAGTGCCGGTCTGATGGAGGCAACATGATACAAGAGCTCAAGCAGCAGGTTTTTGCAGCTAACATGGATCTTCCACGCTACGGGCTGGTGACCTTTACCTGGGGCAACGTCAGCGCCATCCATCGTGAACATGGGCTGGTGGTGATTAAACCTAGCGGTGTTGCCTACGAAACCATGCAGGTCGACGACATGGTGGTGGTAGATTTGGACGGAAACGTGGTTGAAGGGCGCTATCGCCCTTCATCTGACACGGCCACGCATCTGGCGCTGTACTGCCGTTATCCGTCGCTTGGCGGCGTGGTGCATACCCACTCAACTCATGCCACAGCGTGGGCGCAAGCGGGGCAGTCCATTCCGGCGCTTGGCACAACGCATGCAGATTACTTCTTTGGCGATATTCCCTGTACCAGGGCGTTAAACGAAGCAGAAGTGCAGGACGAATATGAGTTGAATACCGGTAAGGTCATCATTGAAACACTGGGAGACGTTGCGCCACTGCATACGCCTGGCGTCGTCGTGTACCAGCATGGCCCGTTTGCCTGGGGGAAAGACGCTCATGAGGCGGTGCATAACGCGGTGGTGATGGAAGAGGTGGCAAGAATGGCATGGATTGCGCGTGGCATTAATCCGGCCCTCAGCCCCATCGACAGTTATCTGATGAATAAACACTTCATGCGTAAGCATGGCCCAAACGCCTATTACGGACAGAAGTAACGGCTAAGTCCTGGAGCCAAATCATTCAGGGGATGTTATCGATCTGGCTTCAGGGCTTTTTTGCAAAAAAAGCCCCCAATAAAGGGGGCAAGTCAAACTGTGGCAATGTTCTCGTTGGTTATTTCCGGGTGCTAGCGATAAATGTCTGCGCTGGCGTGTATGTTGCCGTTACTACCGGGTTCTCTGATGAGGATCTCGTGGTAGTAAGTTGCGCCTTGCGCATCTGTCTCTTCGTTCAGAGCTTGAGTGGCTTCACTTTCAGTGGCGAAGTTATGATTTATGTAAATTACGCCTAAGCTCTGTACATCATCCATATTTCTGGCCTGATGATTGTCAATTTTGATGGCTGCCATTGCATTTGCGCTCAGCAAAAGCACAGCCAGAAGGGTCAAAACACGGGCTCGCATATGTACCTCCTCGACTGCGGTCTTTGGTTGCTTGTCTCCTGTGAGTCGTTAGCTTCTGATGTAATTTTAACCGCAACCAACGTAGTCGATAGCGACCATTTCTGATGCAGTTGTTCAAAAAATTACCGCATTGCCATCTTTCCTTTAATTAACAGTCAGCTGATATCTACCGCTGCGATAAAAAATACCTGTTTCCCAGGCATAAACTCTTACCAAATTGTCAATTTTACCAGAGGAGTACGCCGTTTATAGTGGGCTGAATAATCAACATAACTTTATGATTATAAGGCAAAAACTTATGGATACTTCATTCATGGATTTCAGCTACTTTGTGATTATGTTTATGGTCGCGCTGGTGGCTGGCTTTATTAACGTGGTGTCTGGCGGCGGCGGGTTTCTCTCTATTGGCGCATTACTGATTTCCGGTTTACCCCCGGCTAACGCGCTAGCAACCAATAAGATTCAGGCGTTGGGCAGTTCGCTGACCTCTGGGATTTACTTTTTACGCCGGGGACACATCAACGTACAGGAACATAAGTCTGTGTTCTTATCTGCTTTTATTGGTTCGGCGTTAGGTACGACGCTTATTCAGTTCATTGAGCCTGAACTGCTGAGAAAACTGCTGCCGGTACTGATTATTGCTGTCGCTATCTACTTTATTTTTGCGCCTAATCTCAGCGAGCCGAAGAGAAAGCAAAAAGTCTCCCTGTTTCTCTTTTCGTTGATCGGTGGTGGTTGTATTGGTTTTTATGATGGATTTCTCGGCGCTGGGGCCGGCTCCTTTTATACGCTCAGCTATATCCTGTTGTGGGGATACAGCATCGATAAGGCGCAAATTCACTCTAACTTTATTAACCTGGCGTCGAACATCGCCTCGATTTTGTTTTTCATTTTCGGCGGTAAAATGATCTGGTCGCTGGGGCTGGTGATGTTTGCCGGGCAGTCCCTCGGCGCACGTCTTGGCGCGACGGTCGTACTGACGCGTGGCAAGAAAGTCATCCGACCCATGATTGTGATTGTCTCCATTTGCATCAGCGTCAAAATGCTGCTGGATATGTATTAATGGCGACATGATAAATAATCGTACAAGCGCCTTGAGTTTACCTGCTGACCCCAGTATTATGACGCGTCATTTTTCAGCCGACCTTTAACACGTTCCTTGCCTCCATGGGCCTCGGCTGACCCAGACAGGAGGCTGAATAATCCGTAAGGAGCAATTCGATGCGTCATTACGAAATCGTTTTTATGGTCCATCCTGACCAGAGCGAACAGGTTCCGGGTATGATCGAACGCTACACTGCTGCCATCACTGGTGCAGAAGGCACGATCCACCGTCTGGAAGACTGGGGCCGCCGTCAGCTGGCTTACCCGATCAACAAACTGCACAAAGCTCACTACGTTCTGATGAACGTTGAAGCGCCGCAGGAAGTGATCGATGAGCTGGAAACTACCTTCCGCTTCAACGATGCCGTTATCCGCAGCATGGTTATGCGTACTAAACACGCTGTTACCGAAGCATCTCCGATGGTTAAAGCGAAAGACGAGCGTCGTGAACGTCGCGATGATTTCGCTAACGAAACCGCAGATGATGCTGAAGCTGGGGATTCTGAAGAGTAATTTCTGATGACCAACCGTCTGGCGCTGTCCGGCACTGTGTGCAGGGCTCCCCTTCGAAAGGTCAGTCCATCAGGAATTCCTCATTGCCAGTTCGTGCTTGAGCATCGTTCTGTGCAGGAGGAAGCCGGGTTTCACCGGCAGGCGTGGTGCCAAATGCCCGTTATTATTAGCGGACACGAAAACCAGGCCATTACTCACAGTATAACGGTCGGTAGCGCAGTGACCGTTCAGGGGTTCATCTCTTGCCATAAGGCAAAGAACGGCCTGAGCAAAATGGTTCTGCATGCCGAGCAGATTGAATTGATAGATTCTGGAGACTAGCCATATGGCACGTTATTTCCGTCGTCGCAAGTTCTGCCGTTTCACCGCGGAAGGCGTTCAAGAGATCGACTATAAAGATATCGCTACGCTGAAAAACTACATCACCGAAAGCGGTAAGATTGTCCCAAGCCGTATCACCGGTACCCGTGCAAAATACCAGCGTCAGCTGGCTCGCGCTATCAAACGCGCTCGCTACCTGTCCCTGCTGCCGTACACTGATCGTCATCAGTAATCGGTCACGGTCCATTAATACGACTTTGAGAGGATAAGGTAATGCAAGTTATTCTGCTTGATAAAGTAGCAAACCTGGGTAGCCTGGGTGATCAGGTTAACGTTAAAGCGGGCTATGCTCGTAACTTCCTGGTACCACAGGGTAAAGCTGTTCCTGCTACCAAGAAAAACGTTGAATTTTTCGAAGCGCGTCGCGCTGAACTGGAAGCCAAACTGGCTGACGTTCTGGCCGCTGCTGAAGCTCGTGCTGAGAAAATCAATGCACTGGAAACCGTAACCATCGCGTCTAAAGCTGGCGACGAAGGTAAACTGTTCGGTTCCATCGGTACTCGCGACATCGCTGACGCTGTAACTGCAGCTGGCGTTGACGTTGCTAAGAGCGAAGTTCGTCTGCCGAACGGCGTTCTGCGTACCACTGGTGAGCACGAAGTGAGCTTCCAGGTTCACAGCGAAGTGTTTGCTAAGCTGACTGTAAACGTAGTTGCAGAATAAGTTTTTATTCTGATGACCGCGTAAAAGCGCCGGCCTTGTGCCGGCGTTTTGCTTTTCTACCCTCCTGTTTTTCGCTCTGGCTATTCTTTGTCCTTTTCGGGATAATCATAAAAATAAAACATTATTTCAAAGTGGTGATGGAATGGAACCAACGCACCAACCTCTGTTCGCGCGTAAAAATGTTGTCTACCTGGGCGCAGCCTTCTGTTGCCTGTTGTGGGGGAGCGCTTATCCAGCGATAAAAAGCGGATACGAGATCTTCCAGATTGCCACGGATGATATTCCGTCAAAAATTGTCTTTGCCGGATATCGTTTCCTGTTTGCGGGATTATTGCTGTTGCTGCTGGCGATGGTGCAACGTAAACCAATTGGCAGGTTAAGCCCACGTCAGTTTGGCCAGCTTACGCTGCTTGGGTTGACGCAAACCTCGCTGCAATACATTTTCTTTTATATCGGTCTGGCATTCACGACAGGTGTAAAGGGGTCAATCATGAACGCTACCGGTACATTCTTTAGCGTGCTTCTGGCCCATTTTATCTATCAAAACGACAAACTAAGCTACAACAAAGCGCTGGGTTGTATTCTGGGTTTTACCGGCGTGATGGTGGTGAACTTCAACAGCGGAATGGATTTTAGTTTCAGCCTGTTAGGGGACGGTTCAGTCGTGATGGCGGCCTTTATTCTCTCTGCGGCCACGCTGTACGGTAAGCGCATTTCTCAGACGGTAGACCCAACGGTCATGACAGGTTACCAACTGGGGATGGGCGGTCTGGCGTTGGTTATTGGCGGCTATGCTTTTGGCGGGACACTGACCGTACATGGATCTGCTTCAGTGGCTATTCTGGGTTACCTGACGTTGCTTTCATCGGTGGCCTTCGCGTTGTGGAGCATTTTGCTCAAGTACAACCGCGTAGGAATGATCGCGCCGTTTAACTTCCTGATCCCGGTTTCAGGGGCGGTGCTGTCGTCAATTTTCCTCGGTGAGAACATTCTCGAATGGAAATATGCGGTGGCGCTGGTGCTGGTCTGTTCGGGGATTTGGTGGGTGAATAAGGTGAAGCGGTAACGCCTGATGGCGCTACTGCTTCTCAGGCCTACAATTGCGGGGGGCGTAAGCCGGGTAAGGCGAAGCCGCCACCCGGCAATCAGTACATTTAACGGGCGCGAATAAAGCTGCCGTTGGGCTGGCGGGTAAACAACACCTGCTGACCATTTCCGCTATCAATGGTTAACCCGGTCACCACCCCATTAGCATTCTGCCTGATTTGGATCATCTGGCCGTCTTTCAAATTGCTCAGCGGCCTCCCGGCGCCTTCCACTTGTGCCATTGCGTACACATCAGTTGGCGGAAGGTTATGGTCCCGGAAGACCTGCGCCAGCGTTTTCCCTGAGTCTACGCGGTAGGTACGCCACTGCTGCTCAATACCACTATTCTGCTGAAAGGGCTGTGTCTGAGACTGTGATTGCTGGCTCTGTGGCTGTGTATCGGGATCGCCTTCCTGGATGGGTTCCGGCGCAACGGGAGCCACCTGGCCGGGATCATTTTGTGGTGCGACCAACTGTGCCTGAAGCTGTGCTTCAGTTGGCGGCTGGGACTGCGACTGCAAATCCAGCTGCGCATTACGCGTGACCACCGGGGTATCGTTGGTGTCATTGGAAGGGAGCAGGAAACCTATCACCAGCACGATGGCAGCAGCAATAATGCCACGGCGATGCATAGGCGGTAGCGGGTCCATAATGCGAAAATTGTCCGGTGCATGCCAGATTTTCGCCAGGGTTGGTTTTAATTCAAAGCGCCCGGGCATGGCTTTCCTCCTGCTCCGCGTCTCGTTCCTCTGTCATAGAGTATAGATCGCTAACTCTATGATACTTGTTCAGGTACCCGCTTTCGTGACATTGATGCGGGCAATAGCATTGTTTCTTTTTCCTCGCGATTTGTCATCTGTTCCCGAGACAAAGTTTTACCGGATGCGGCATGGCTGATATGCTGCCCGCTACTTTACATCCGATGAAAGGAAATATGATGGCTACCCCGACTTTTGACACTATCGAAGCGCAAGCAAGCTACGGCATTGGTTTGCAGGTAGGGCAGCAGCTGAGCGAATCCGGTCTGGAAGGGCTGTTGCCTGAAGCGCTGGTAGCGGGTATCGCTGATGCGCTGGAAGGTAAACACCCGGCAGTGCCTGTTGATGTTGTGCACCGTGCGCTGCGCGAAATTCACGAACGTGCTGATGCAGTACGTCGCGAGCGTTTCCAGGCTATGGCGGCTGATGGCGTCAAATATCTGGAAGAAAACCGTGAGAAAGAAGGTGTGAATAGCACTGAATCCGGTCTGCAGTTCCGTGTGTTGACTCAGGGTGAAGGTTCTATCCCGGCACGTACCGACCACGTACGCGTGCATTATACCGGTAAACTGATCGACGGTACCGTGTTTGACAGCTCTGTTGCGCGTGGTGAACCAGCTGAATTCCCGGTTAACGGCGTGATTCCAGGCTGGATTGAAGCACTGACCCTGATGCCGGTAGGTTCCAAATGGGAACTGACGATTCCTCAGGAACTGGCTTACGGTGAGCGTGGCGCTGGCGCGTCCATTCCTCCGTTCAGCACGCTGGTATTTGAAGTTGAGCTGCTTGAAATCCTGTAAGCAGTGACTTCTGTTCCCCCCGACGCTGGGGGGAGCAACAAAATAGCGTGAAAAGCTATTGTTATGCCGATGTCGATATTTTATCTTGCAAATGATGTTATTGCGTGTATTTTTGTGAACTGATTCTCGCTATCAGAGTGATATGACACTCACTTTAAACATAAAATTAACATTATATCTAAATCTTAGTATTCATCCCGCCGATTCTTACCTAATATCGATGAGTCCTGCCAACAGGATCGTCGTATCATAGACACACTAAAGGCCGTAGAGCCTGAACAACACAGACAGGTACAGGAAGAAAAAACATGGTAGATCAGGTAAAAGTCGAAGCCGTTGAAGAGGCTTCGTCTGAACAGTCGCTACGGCGCAATCTCACAAACCGTCATATTCAACTTATTGCCATTGGTGGCGCTATTGGTACCGGCCTGTTTATGGGCTCTGGGAAAACCATCAGCCTCGCCGGGCCGTCGATCATTTTTGTCTATATGATCATCGGTTTTATGCTGTTTTTCGTGATGCGGGCAATGGGAGAATTGCTGCTCTCGAATCTCGAATACAAATCCTTTAGTGATTTCGCCTCCGACCTGCTCGGGCCATGGGCCGGGTATTTTACCGGCTGGACCTATTGGTTCTGCTGGGTGGTTACCGGGATGGCAGACGTCGTTGCGATTACGGCGTATGCGCAATTCTGGTTCCCCGGACTGTCAGACTGGGTGGCATCGCTGGCGGTGATCATTCTGTTGCTGGCTCTTAACCTCGCCACGGTGAAAATGTTTGGTGAGATGGAGTTCTGGTTTGCGATGATCAAAATCGTCGCCATTGTCGGCCTGATTGTCGTCGGTCTGGTGATGGTACTGACGCACTTCCAGTCGCCAACCGGCGTTCAGGCTTCGTTTACTCATCTGTGGAATGACGGTGGCTGGTTCCCGAAAGGTCTGAGTGGCTTCTTTGCGGGCTTCCAGATAGCAGTCTTCGCGTTTGTTGGTATTGAACTGGTGGGTACGACGGCTGCAGAAACTAAAGATCCGGAAAAGTCTCTGCCGCGCGCGATTAACTCGATTCCAATCCGTATCATCATGTTCTACGTTTTCGCGCTGATCGTGATTATGTCCGTGACGCCGTGGAGCTCGGTGGTTCCCACTAAGAGCCCATTCGTTGAACTGTTTGTGCTGGTAGGTCTGCCAGCGGCGGCGAGCCTGATTAACTTTGTGGTGCTGACATCAGCGGCCTCTTCCGCAAACAGCGGCGTGTTTTCTACCAGCCGTATGCTGTTTGGTCTGGCTCAGGAAGGTGTTGCGCCAAAAGCGTTTGCTAAGCTGTCTAAACGTGCGGTGCCGGCGAAAGGCTTGACCTTCTCCTGTATCTGCCTGTTGGGCGGCGTGGTAATGCTGTACGTGAATCCGAGCGTAATCGGTGCGTTCACCATGATCACCACCGTGTCGGCAATCCTGTTTATGTTTGTCTGGACCATCATTCTTTGCTCTTATCTGGTGTATCGCAAACAGCGTCCACACCTGCATGAGAAATCGATCTACAAGATGCCGTTAGGCAAGCTGATGTGCTGGGTATGTATGGCGTTCTTCGTCTTCGTACTGGTGCTGCTGACGCTGGAAGAGGATACCCGTCAGGCGCTGATCGTCACGCCGCTGTGGTTTATCGCGCTGGGTCTGGGCTGGTTGTTTATCGGTAAGAAACGTATGGCAGGTACGCGTTAATCGCTAAGCAGTGAGGTGTAGGCCGGATAAGGCGTTTATGCCGCATCCGGCACTATGCTGGCGGGATTGCCTGATGCGGCTTCGCCTTATCAGGCCTACGTTCGAGGTCGTTGTAGGCCCGGTAAGCGCTAGCGCCACCGGGCTTTTTTATTCACCTGCGAGGGCACGCGGGAACAACACATTGTTTTCCAGACTGATGTGTTCCATCAGATCGTCGATCATCTCGTTAATGCCGTTATACATTGCTTTCCATGTGGTGCAGGCTTCTGGCGGCGGCGTTACGTTGTTGGTGATGTGCTTGATCACTTCTACCAGTTCGCCGGCCTCGTCATGTTCGCTTTCCATCACGCTGATTGGTCCCATCGCCTGACTCCCCATTCCCTGTTTGATCATTGGGAACAGAATTTGCTCTTCTTTCATCATGTGGCTTGACAGCTCTTCATGCAGCATCGTCAGGTTCTTCGCCAGACCACGCGGTACGCTCGGCTTGTCGGCATGTACACGTTCAACTTTAGTGGCCTGCAGGATCAGCTCCGGCAGCTGTTCGCGGTGGCGGTCATGATAACGTATGACGATATGGTCGATGATTTCTGCCAGTGCCACGGTGCGCCAGTCTTTTTCCAGCGGCTGCTCAGCCAACTGAGCGAGCTGCGCTTCGATAGCTTCCACATCCAGCTCTTTACGTGCGGCAGCGCGTGCCAGCGTTTGCTTACCGCCGCAGCAGTAATCCATATCGTATTTACGAAACAGTGCCGACGCGCGAGGAATAGAGAGCGCCAGTTCACCTAAAGGTTGATCGCGATAAGACATAGCCGTTACCTCATTCTCAATAATATAAGATGTATTTTAAATGCAACTTATGCGGAAGGATATAACCCTTTCGGGGCAGAGGATTTTGTGATGACTGTCACGAAAAATTCTTGTCCCTTTAACGTGCTGAATCTTATTGAAAAGGGGTAACGCGGTGAAAAAAGCTACGCCGCAAGATTAAATAAGCCGACGCTGCTGCCGATAGTTAGACCTCAGACAATACCTGCATAACTAAAAGGCAACAGATGTTCAAACGAATCAAAGTGATAACCTTACTTATCACCGTGTTACTCGCCCTGGGCGCGATGCAGCTCATTTCCGCAGGCGTTTTTATTGGCGCGCTTAAAAACGACAAGGAAAACTTTAACGTTTCTCAACTTTCCAGCCAGAACGTGGCGGAGTTTACCGATGCATGGATTAGCCTGAACCAGGCTCGCGTCACGCTCAACCGGGGCATGCTGCGTTTGCAAGGGACGATGGCGAGCGAAATTAATGGCGGACAGTTGACGGAGTTAGTGAACACGGCGAATCGCCTGCTGGCAGACGCAAAAGAGCATTACGATAAATACTACGCGCTGCCGGAAACGCCGGGTCTGGATGAAAGTCTGGCAGACCGACTGGAAGAACAGTACGGTATCTATTCTACTGCGCTTGCAAAAATGAACGCGCTGCTGGCTGAAGGCAAACTGGAAGACATGTTCAAACAGAATGCCGAGCAAAAGCAGACGGCCATGCAGGAGGTTTATCAGGAGTGGCGTGCCGCACAAGCCGCACTGGCGAATGAGGGAGTACGGGATAACGAAAATGATTACCAGAAAATTATCTGGTTGTTGTCCGCCGTACTGTTGATTGTGTTGACCGTCATTATCGTCAGTTGGATTGCCATGCAGCGTGTCCTGCTGAAACCACTCCACGAAGTGATGGGACATATTCGCCATATCGCTTCAGGTGATCTGACCCACACTATTACCGCCGATGGCAGTAACGAAATGGCGCTATTGGCACAGAACGTCCGTGATATGCAGCAGGCGCTGGCGAATACGGTTAGCGTGGTACGTGACGGTGCGGATACTATCTATACCGGTGCGGGTGAAATTGCCGCAGGCAGTAACGATCTCTCTTCGCGCACTGAACAGCAGGCTGCTTCTCTGGAAGAAACGGCTGCCAGTATGGAACAGCTCACGGCCACCGTAAAACAGAATGCGGACAATGCGCGACAGGCGACTAGCCTTGCAAAAAATGCCTCGCAGACGGCGCAGAAAGGCGGAACAGTGGTCGACGGCGTGGTGCGTACGATGGATGAAATCGCCACCAGTTCCAGCAAAATTGCGCAAATTACCACGGTTATCGACGGTATTGCTTTCCAGACGAATATTCTGGCATTGAATGCGGCGGTAGAAGCGGCGCGTGCGGGTGAACAGGGGCGCGGTTTTGCCGTGGTGGCAGGTGAAGTGCGCACGCTGGCGCAGCGTAGCGCTCAGGCGGCGAAAGAGATTAAGGCGCTGATTGATGACTCAGGGAATCGGGTCAATGCCGGTACGGCACTGGTGCATGAAGCGGGTGAGACGATGGCGGAAATTGTCAGTGCCGTCACTCAGGTTACCGATATTATGAGCGAAATTGCGTCAGCGTCCGATGAGCAGAGTCGGGGTATCGATCAAGTCGGGCAGGCCGTTGCCGAAATGGATCGTGTGACACAGCAAAACGCCTCGCTGGTGGAAGAGTCTGCCTCTGCAGCTGCCGCGCTCGAAGAGCAGGCGGCCAGACTGAATCAGACGGTGGCGGTGTTTAAAGTGTCGCGCCGGACGGCGGCGTAAACGCCTTATCCGGCCTACATGAGATCGTACAGTCCTTGTAGGCCTGATAAGCGCAGCGCCATCAGGCATCCCCTGAAACCGGCACTACCGCCGGTTTCTGCGGTTTTGACCGCACCGCAATTACCACGCCTATTACCAGCAGCGCAATACCGCTTAGCGTCAGCAATGGTGGCATCTCCTGACGCAGCATAAAGGTGTATAACAGACCCGCCAGTGTTTCAAAGACAATCAGCGGTCCGAGGATCACCGTCGGCAACTTCTGACTGGCGACGTTCCAGCACAGTGCGCCAACCCACGAGCACAATATCGCAATGGCGATCATCAGGCCGATAAACACGTCCGGTCGCGGGCCAAAGGGCAGCGAGAATTCCGGTGTTTGTCCACGCAGCCACAGGCAGGCTGCGATGTACCCCAGCAGCGAAACCGGAAGCGTCACCAGCGCCTGAGCCGTTGCCCACATCATTGGATGCTTATCCGGGTTTTCCCGCAGCCAGCGGGCATTGCGTAGCGCGTACCAGGCCCAGCACACCACGGAGATCAGCGCCAGAGCGATGCCTGAACCATATCGCCAGCCGCTAAAATCAGGCAACCCCTGACTGAGCTCAGAGATATTCACGCACAGCAGGCCCATGCCGATCAGTACCAGCGCTGGAGCCAGGTGCCACCACGATAATTTGCCGTCGCGTTGGCTATAAAGCAGGTTGGCGAAGACCGGGATCACGACCGGTAATGTGCCGATGATCATGGTTGAAACCGGCGCGCCGGTGCGCTGAATGGCGCTGGCCAAGCAAACGTAATAAATCAGGTTGCCCATCAGGGTTAACGCCAGCGCCGTTATCCAGTCTTTACGCGTCAACTGACGCAGACGCCCGCGACCCAGCCAGGCCAACGGTAGTGCGATCAGCCCCAATGCCAGATAACGCCCCATCGACTGTAATACCGCCGGGTATTCCGGTACGAGCAAGGGTCCGACAAAAATTAATCCCCACATCAGCCCGGCAAGCAGGGCATACAACACACCGCTAATCATTTTTGACATCCACATCATTAAACATAGCGCTGAGTGTAGGCAGGGAAAACATCACTGTATTGTATGAGATTGCGCATTAGCGCGAATAAACCTGCTTCTGATAGCGTACCGGCGTAATGCCATAGCGATGGGTAAAGGCGCGGGTGAGGTGCGATTGGTCGGTCAGTCCGGTGGCGGCGGCCACATCTGCGGCAGGCATACCGTAGGTAAGAAAACCTTTGGCTCGCCACAGGCGGATCGCCATCAGCATCTGATGCGGTGTGACGTGAAAATGAGACTTGAACTGGCGCTGAAAATGCCAGGGACTGAGTGACGCCACGCGAGCCAGCTCATCGAGTGTCACAGGGTTCATGTAGTTATCGTGCAGGTATTCACGCACGCGTTCGAAGCGATGTGCCCCCTCCGGTAATACCGGTGCATGGCGAGCCAGCGGCTGGAATGTATCGATCAGATCGAGCAGCAATCCCTTTTGCGCCAGCGGGTCTTCGGTGTTCCACAGACCATGGATCAATGAACAGATCTGACGCGAGCGCAGCGGATCGTGACGGGTAACGTCATGGAACCACCAGTGACGAACGCCGGTGACCTCTTCCAGAAGATCGGGCTCAAGGTAAATCATCCGATAGCGCCAGCCGTCGGCGGTTTCAGCTTCACCGGTGTGCAGTTCATCGGGGTTCATGGTGACAACGGAGTGGGCAGGCGCTACGTATTGCGTGCCACGGTAGCGAAAACGCTCGGCACCGGCTTCAATCGCGCCAATGCCGAAAGCTTCATGGGTGTGCGGCTCAAACGCATAACGGGAGATGTGTGCATGGTACAGTTCAACGCCTGGCACCTGCGCCAGGTGGCGAAAGCGGGCGCTGTCTTTCTCATCAAAAAACTGCTCAGGTACACCTTGCACGTTATCTCTCCCCACGCATCATCTTGTCATTATCAGAGAGGATGCGTGAGGATGCCACCACAATTAACCGATTTTTAACACTTACACGATACCTTTGACGCTGTCCGCCAACGAGGTGGTTGGGCGGCCAATCAGTTTGCCCAGCGTATGGCTGTCGTCAAAGAGCCCGCCTTTGGAGGCACCGACGTCAGAATCGGCCAGCATGTCCGCCAGTCCGGCAGGCAGACCAAAACCTTTTAGCGCGGCGGCAAAATCGGCCTCACTCAGGTTCTGATACACCACCTTTTTACCACTCTGTTGGGCCAGCTCAGCGGCCAGTTGGCTCAGCGTCCAGCCCTCATCGCCTGCCAGTTCGTAGATTTTACCAGCGTGACCGTCTTCGCTGATAACGCGCGCGGCGGCTGCGGCATAGTCGGCGCGGGTCGCTGAGGCGATTTTGCCTTCTCCTGCAGCCCCAATAAACACGCCGTGCTCCAGTGCCGCTGGCGCACTCGCCAGATAGTTTTCGGTGTACCAGCCGTTACGTAACAACGCGTAGGCAATGCCGGAGTCTGCCAGCATCTTCTCGGTTGCCACATGCTCATCAGCCAGCCCCAGCGGGGAGGTGTTGGCGTGAAGCAGGCTGGTATAGGCGATAAATTTCACGTGGGCAGCTTTCGCCGCGTTAATCACGTTGCGATGCTGCGGAGTACGTTGTCCGACTTCGCTCGACGAGATCAGCAGCAGCTTGTCGACACCCTGCAAAGCCGTCGTAAAGGCGGTTTCGTCGGTGTAATCCGCCTGGCGAACGATGATGCCTTGCTGACTCAGTGCTGCCGCTTTAGCAGGGTTGCGTACAATCGCCACTATCTGGCTGGCAGGCACGGTTTTCAGCAGGCTTTCAATAACGTGTTGGCCCAGTTGGCCAGTGGCGCCGGTAATCGCAATCATGGGGAACTCCTTGGTATTGGTCTTGTGTTTAAACACGCTAACACCTAAACTTACTTTTAGTAAGTACGTACAAAAAGGTAAGTATAGAGATGACAGCTTCGACGCTTTCTCAACAATTGCGCGACGGCAATTTGTTTGCCGAGCAGTGTCCCTCTCGCGAGGTGTTAAAACACGTCACCAGTCGTTGGGGCGTATTGATTCTGGTGGCGCTGCGTGACGGTACGCACCGGTTCAGCGATTTACGTCGCAAAATGGGCGGCGTCAGCGAAAAGATGCTGGCGCAATCACTGCAGGCGCTGGAGCAGGACGGGTTTATCAACCGGGTGTCGTATCCGGTCGTCCCGCCGCATGTGGAGTATAGCCTGACCCCGTTGGGTGAGCAGGTGAGCGATAAAGTTGCGGCACTGGCCGACTGGATTGAAATGAATTTACCGCAGGTTTTGGCGCAGCGGGACGAACGGGTTGCGTAGTTTTGTAGGCCGGATAAGACGCTATTGCGTCGCATCCGGCACGAAAATTACTTACTCAAATCCAACTGATAAATCGCAAAGCCGATATCGTCGGTGGCGACTTTCTTCAGCGGATACTGCCCGTTGTCTTTGATAAACGCCGCGGCCTTATCGGACGGTGACGTTTCAAATCGAATATCCAGTTTCTTATCGCTGTGAATCGGTGCCAGACGCCAGTTGTTATCTGCCGCCGGGTGGATTTCACCGGCGCTCTTCGTTTGAGCGCTTATCCATGCAGCCAGCACCGCGCGGTTTTCATCCGGCGACGCAAAGGCGATGTGGCTGTCTCCGGTTCCGGCGAACTTACCACCATAGGCACGATAGTTGTTGGTTGCGACGAGGAAGGTTGCATCAGGATCGATAGGTTTGCCGTTAAAGGTCAGGTTTTTAATACGTTCCGCTTGCGGGTTTATGGTCTGGCACTCGCCGTCGTAACGGGCCGGCTGTGAAACATCAATCTGATAATCCACGCCGTCAATGACGTCAAAGTTATAGGTACGGAACCCATCCCAGTTAATCAGCGACTGCGGCTTGCTGCTGTGAATATCTATCTGATTAAACTGACCGGCGGAACATTCCAGCCACTCTTTAACCTCTTTACCGCTGGCTTTTACGACCACCAGGGTGTTGGGATAGAGATACAAATCAGCGGCATTACGGAAGGTTAGCTGGCCTTTTTCGACTTCCACAAAGCTTGCCGGATCGTTCTTACGTCCTCCGACCTTAAATGGCGCGGCAGCAGAGAGCACCGGCAGTTTTGCCAGATCCGGGTCACCCTGAATAAAGTGTTCCACATAGGCTTTCTGCGCGTTATTCACCACCTGCACGGTCGGGTCATCCTGTACCAGTGCCAGATAGCTGTACATGTTGTCGGCTGATTTACCGATGGGTTTGCTTACGAACTCGCGGGTGGCGTCGTGATCGGCTTTCAGGATCTTAACGATTTTCTGGTCCTCGCCCGCCAGTGATTTTTTCGCAGCGGCGTCGTAAATCGGGCGCGCCTCGGCTTTCGCCTGGGTGACCTGCCATTTACCACTATCGTTATTCAGTACCAAATCTACCACGCCCAGGTGATCGCCCCACATGCCCGGCATGACTGCAGGTATGCCATTGAGCGTGCCTTTCGCGATATCAGCTCCTTTGATGTTGGCAAAATCTTTCCCCGGGAAGACGGCATGAGCATGGCCAAACATAATGGCGTCCACGCCCGGCACTTCGCTGAGGTAATAAACGGAGTTTTCCGCCATGGTCTGATACGGGTCGGCAGAAAGACCGGAGTGAGCAATCACTACTACTACATCCGCGCCTTTTTCCCGCATCTGCGGAATATATTTACGTGCGGTTTCGGTGATGTCGTTCACGGTCACTTTACCGCTGAGGTTGGCTTTATCCCAGGTCATGATCTGTGGGGGCACAAAGCCGATGTAACCTATCTTCAGCGTCTGCTTATTCCCCTCTTTGTCGACGACGTCAGTGTCTTTAATCAGATAAGGGGTGAACAGCGGCTTTTGGGTTTTAACATCGATAATATTGGCGTTAACGTAGGGGAATTTCGCGCCAGCGAGGGCATTGTGCAGATAGTCGAGGCCGTAGTTAAATTCATGATTACCAAGGTTGCCGACTGCGTAGTCCAGCGTGTTGAGCGCCTTATATACCGGATGTGTTTCACCCGCTTTAAGCCCTTTGGCAGCCATGTAATCCCCAAGCGGGCTGCCCTGAATCAGATCGCCGTTATCAACCAGCACGCTGTTTTTGACTTCGCTGCGTGCTGCATTAATTAGACTCGCCGTCCTCACCAGGCCGAATTTTTCAGTCGCCGTATCTTTGTAATAATCGAAATCCATCATATTGCTATGCAAATCAGTGGTTTCCATTATACGCAGATCGACGGTCGCGGCATTCACGCTGGCTGCAATCAGCGTGGCGAGAAGCGTTGCACTAAACTTAATCATCAGGGGCATCCTTTTAAGATCTAAGCCACAAAAGAAAATGTATATAAATCTTCTTGCTTACAGAACTGTGAATCATGACATGAATATAGCGTTTAAAACCGCAGACGCTATCACAGTTGGCGGATCCCTTGACGATCGGGTATAAGTAAAACAACGAGTTAACACCACTGACAGAAACGAGGTGGAGAATGCTAGAACATGTATGCCAGCTTGCACGGAACGCGGGCGATGCCATTATGCAGGTCTACGATGGACTCAAACCGATGGAGATTACCAGCAAGCAGGATGATTCTCCGGTCACGGCGGCGGATATTGCCGCGCACACGGTGATCCTCGAAGGGTTACTGGCACTAACGCCGGATATTCCGGTTCTGTCTGAAGAGGCACCCCCAGGCTGGGATGTTCGTCAACACTGGCAGCGCTACTGGTTGGTCGATCCGCTGGATGGAACCAAAGAGTTCATTAAGCGTAACGGTGAATTTACCGTTAACATTGCGCTTATCGAGAAGGGAAAGCCGGTGCTGGGCGTGGTGTATGCCCCTGTGATGAAAGTGATGTACAGCGCGGAACAGGGCAAAGCGTGGAAAGAAGAATGCGGTGTACGCAAACAAATTCAGGTTCGTGATGCTCGTCCACCGCTGGTAGTGATTAGCCGTTCGCACGCGGACAATGAGCTAAAAGAGTATTTGCAACAGTTGGGCGAACATCAGACCACGTCGATTGGCTCGTCGCTGAAGTTCTGTCTGGTTGCCGAAGGGCAGGCGCAACTGTATCCGCGTTTTGGACCCACAAATGTGTGGGACACCGCAGCAGGCCACGCGGTTGCAGCCGCTGCCGGGGCTCACGTTCACGACTGGCAGGGAAAACCTCTGGATTACACACCGCGTGAATCGTTCCTTAACCCCGGCTTCCGCGTCTCTATTTACTGAGCAATTTGTGCAGCAGGGCGATAACCTGCTGCACCTCATCCTGCGTTAGCGCACCATCTTTTGCCCACTGTACGCGTCCGTCCTTGTCGAGAACGACAATAGCGGAGCTCTCTTCATCCAGTTGCCAGGCTTTACGCGCAATGCCGTTGCTGTCGACAATAAATTGTGACCACGGGTAGAGCTTCTTATTACTCTCCAGGCTGCTGCGCACGAACATGCCCGAACCAGGAATGGCATCATCCGTGTTGACGATGGTGGTGGTCTGGTATTTATCATGCGGCAGATTTGCCGCTTTGATGGCTTCAATCAGTGTCGCATTTTTCTCTTTGGCGGAGGTACGTCCGGCGATGTGTTGCACAATGCGGACTTTCCCTGGCAGTTGCGCGCTATTCCAGTTTTTGTAGCTAAACTTATCATTATCGAGAATCAGTTCGCCGCGATCGGCAATGCCCACTGGCGGTACACGTTGGTTGGTTTCAAACTTATGCGCGGAGGCAATCATCGGCAGCAGCAGGCACGACAGGGCCAGCAGTTTTTGTAAGGTCATGGGTTTTCCTTCTTTCTTTATTTTGCAGGTGATCCGACCACTTGGGCCTGGAATTTAATCATATGTGCGAATGATGCTTTTTCCCGCAAGCGCGATGCCAGTTTGCGGACGGGCGCACAAATCCTGCGAAAAATGAAGGCTTATACTGAAGACAGCGAAGCGTTGAAAAGATAATTCTGAATAATTGTAACCTGAAGGTAAATAAACTTATACACGCTGGAAACATGGTTCAGATAGTCTATAGTCATAAGGCATTAAAATTTGCGCCTGAGGATTGTCGGACCGATTGTGGTACCGCAAAGGCGTAACGCTCAGCAGGAGATACAATGAAAATTTTCCAACGATACAACCCGCTGCAGGTGGCGAAGTACGTGAAGATCCTGTTTCGTGGACGGTTATATATCAAGGATGTAGGCGCTTTTGAGTTTGATAAGGGTAAGATTCTTATCCCAAAAGTGAAGGACAAACTGCATTTTTCTGTTATGTCCGAAGTTAACCGTCAGGTTTTGCGTCTGCAGACAGAGATGGCTTAACCAAAGTGCTATGCAGTAGTTAAAAAAACGGCTCCTGATGGGAGCCGTTGATGTTTCTGGCGGGATTACGCCTTGGTCTCTTCTTTTGCATCCGGCAGTTTCGGTACCAGGACGCTCGGTTTACTGTCCAGACGTGTTACCAGCAGCTGATCGATCTTGTAGTTATCGATATCCACCACTTCAAATTTGTAGCCTGAGAACTTCACTGAATCGGTGCGTTTCGGGATTTTACGCAGCATGAACATCATGAAACCGCCGATGGTTTCATAGTTACCGGACTGCGGGAACTCGTCGATATCCAGCACACGCATCACGTCATCAATCGGCGTACCGCCGTCAATCAGCCATGAATTCTCATCACGCGCGACGATCTGTTCTTCCAGACCCTGGCCGACTAAGTCACCCATCAGCGTCGTCATTACGTCATTAAGCGTAATAATCCCCACCACCAGTGCATACTCGTTCATGATGACGGCAAAGTCTTCACCTGCGGTTTTGAAGCTTTCCAGCGCTTCTGAGAGCGTCAGCGTATCCGGCACAATCAGCGTGTTGCGGATCTGCACGCCGCTATTCAGCGCCATGCTTTGGTTTGCCAGTACGCGATTAAGCAAGTCTTTGGAATCCACATAGCCAATGATGTGGTCGATATCTTCATTACAGACCAGAAACTTGGAATGCGGATGTTCCGCCACCTTGTTCTTCAGGCTCTGTTCGTCTTCGTGCAGATCAAACCAGATAACGTTTTCGCGCGAGGTCATTGAAGACGGCACGGTACGGGATTCCAGTTCAAATACGTTTTCGATCAGCTCATGTTCCTGCTTGCGCAGAACCCCTGCCAATGCGCCGGCTTCTACTACGGCGTAGATATCGTCCGAAGTGATGTCATCTTTACGCACCATCGGGATCTTAAACAGACGGAAAATGTTATTTGCCAGGCCATTAAAGAACCATACCAGCGGGCGGAACACGAGCAGACAGAAGCGCATCGGGTTGATGATACGCAAAGCCACAGCTTCTGGCGCAATCATACCGATGCGTTTCGGGGTTAAATCCGCGAACAGGATGAACAGGCCAGTCACCAGGGAGAACGACAGAATAAAGCTCAATTGTTCGGACAGCTCTGGGGCAAAGTATTTCGAGAACAGACCGTTAAATGCCGGTGAAAACGCTGCGTCACCGACGATACCGCCAAGAATAGCAACCGCATTAAGACCAATTTGCACGACGGTAAAGAACATGCCGGGGTTTTCCTGCATCTTCAAAACACGCTGTGCATTTACGTTGCCTTCATCGGCAAGCAACTTAAGTTTTATTTTGCGTGATGCGGCAAGCGAGATCTCGGATATCGAGAAAAACGCACTCACGGCGATCAGGCAGAGAATGACTAAAATACTGTTTAACATATCTTATCCAGCGTTACGCCAGATCCTCGGAAGGGAGAAGTTGGTACTCGTCGTCTTTCAAGCAGCAGGGGCGTTGGAGCCAGCGCTAGCGCTGTTCAAAACACCTATGACGTTTTGTCCTGCAACCCGAAATCCATAAAGTATAAATCCAATGGAAAATTCATTGAAAACCTGCTCGTGGAGTTGAGCCGGTAAATTCAGACGCTAGTATAGCGTAAGGTACTGTAAAGCCGCCAGAGGTCACGTTAAGGGCGTGGAAATGCCCGATAAGCGCTGTGCTATCGGGCCGTTGCGGGTTAATTCTGCGGTGGCAGGCAAACGCCTATGCCGCCAATGCCACAGTATCCATAAGGGTTTTTATGCAGATACTGCTGATGATCGTCCTCGGCGTAGTAGAACGGGGTCGCCGTGCTGATTTCCGTCGTAATCTTGCGTTCGTCGCCCGCTGCAGTCATTGCCGCCTGAAAGCGTTCAAGGCTGGCCTGCGCGGCTGCGCTTTGCTCCGGGGTTAGTGGATAAATCGCGGAACGGTACTGAGTGCCCTGGTCGTTACCCTGACGCATACCCTGCGCCGGGTCATGATTTTCCCAGAACACCTGCAGCAGTTGTTCGTAGCTGATAACATGCGGGTCATAGACGATGCGTACCGCTTCGGCATGGCCCGTATCACCAGAGCACACTTCCCGATAGGTTGGGTTAGGGGTATAGCCACCGGTGTATCCGGCTGCTGTGCTGTATACCCCTGGTAGTGACCAGAATAAGCGCTCCACGCCCCAGAAACATCCCATGGCGAAGAGGGCTATCTCCATGCCGTCGGGCACGTTGGTCATCGAATGCTGATTAACCGCATGCAACGTTGCTACCGGCATCGGGGTATTGCGTCCAGGTAGCGCATCTGCTTGAGTAACAAGATGCTTTCTATCAAATAAACTCATGGCCGTTCTCCCGAAATCAGTCATTTGGGTTAAGGTTGTAACGAGACGCGTCTTTGCCCACAATAAATAGTGTGAATGCGTCTAGAGTTAAACATAAGAAATATTTGGGTTGTCGTCTGTTTTTCAACTCTTATTGTTGATTTTTTGTTAAGCCGAGGAACGGCATAGTATTTTTTTCCAGGGGTGGGAAAAAAGGATATTCAGGAGAAAATGTGCCACATATCCGTCAGTTATGTTGGGTGGGATTACTGTGCTTAAGTGGCTCCGCCGCCGCTGCGAATGTTCGCTTACAGGTCGAAGGATTATCAGGACCGCTGGAGAAAAACGTCCGTGCGCAGCTGTCCACGATTCAGAGTGACGAAGTCACACCAGACCGGCGTTTTCGTGCGCGCGTTGATGATGCTATCCGCGAAGGGCTAAAAGCGCTGGGCTACTTTGAGCCGACCATTGATTTTGAGTTACGTCCACCACCGGCGAAAGGACGTCAGGTGCTGATTGCTAAAGTGACGCCCGGCGAGCCGGTGCTGATTGGCGGCACCGAGGTGATTCTGCGCGGCGGCGCGCGTACGGACAAAGATTACCTGGATCTGCTGAAGACGCGTCCGGCTATTGGCACCGTGCTGAATCAAGGCGATTATGACAGCTTCAAAAAGTCGCTCACCAGTGTGGCGTTGCGTAAAGGCTATTTCGACAGCGAATTTAATAAAAGTCAGCTCGGAATTGCACTCGATCGCCGCCAGGCATTCTGGGATATTGATTACAACAGCGGAGAGCGTTACCGCTTTGGCCATGTCACTTTTGAAGGTTCGCAAATTCGCGATGAGTACCTGCAAAACCTGGTGCCGTTCAAAGAGGGTAAAGAGTACGAGTCGAAAGATCTGGCTGAGCTAAACCGTCGCCTTTCGGCAACCGGATGGTTTAATTCCGTGGTGGTGGCGCCTGAATTTGATAAAGCCCGTGAAACTAAAGTACTGCCGCTAAAAGGCGTGGTCTCGCCGCGCACCGAAAATACCATTGAAACCGGGGCCGGCTACTCGACTGACGTTGGGCCGCGGTTGAAAACCTCGTGGAAAAAGCCGTGGATGAACTCCTACGGCCATAGCCTGACCACCAGTGCCAGTATTTCTGCGCCAGAGCAGGTCCTTGATTTCAGCTATAAAATGCCGTTGTTAAAGAACCCGCTGGAGCAGTATTACCTGGTGCAGGGGGGATTTAAGCGTACCGATTTAAACGACACCGAACAGGACTCTACCACGCTCGCGGTCTCCCGCTACTGGGATCTGTCGAGTGGCTGGCAGCGTGCAATCAACCTGCGCTGGAGCCTCGACCACTTTACCCAGGGTGACGTCACCAACACGACGATGCTGCTCTATCCGGGCGTGATGATTAGCCGGACGCGCTCGCGCGGCGGCCTGATGCCTGTCTGGGGGGATTCCCAGCGCTATTCCATTGACTATTCCAATACGGCCTGGGGTTCAGACGTTGATTTCTCCGTCTTCCAGGCGCAGAACGTCTGGATCCGTACATTGTACGACAAACACCGTTTTGTGATGCGCGGTAACCTCGGCTGGATCGAAACCGGTGACTTCGACAAAGTCCCGCCGGATCTGCGTTTCTTCGCCGGGGGCGACCGCAGTATCCGCGGCTATAAATACAAATCTATTTCGCCTGAAGGCAGTGACGGTAAGCTGAAAGGGGCCTCGAAGCTGGCGACCGGTTCGCTGGAATATCAATACAACGTGACCGGGAAATGGTGGGGCGCGATGTTTGTCGATAGCGGTGAAGCGGTCAGCGATATCCGCAGAAGCGATTTCAAAACCGGTGCCGGGGTCGGTGTACGCTGGCAGTCGCCGGTGGGGCCTATCAAGCTCGACTTTGCCGTCCCTGTAGGCGACAAAGATGAACATGGTTTACAGTTTTACATCGGTCTGGGGCCTGAATTATGAGTTTATGGAAGAAGATAAGCCTCGGGGTGCTGGTTTTTATCCTGCTGTTGTTAGGTACCGTCGCTTTCCTGGTGGGGACAACCTCCGGTCTGCATCTGGTCTTCAAGGCAGCTAATCGCTGGGTGCCTGGGCTGGAGATTGGCCAGGTTACCGGCGGCTGGCGGGATCTGTCGCTGAAAAATATCCGCTACGACCAGCCCGGTGTGGCGGTAAATGCCGGTGAAGTACATCTGGCGGTGGGACTCAACTGCCTGTGGAACAGCAGCCTGTGCGTCAACGATCTGTCGCTGAAAGATATCAACGTGGCGATCGACAGTAAAAAGATGCCGCCTTCCGCGCCGGTTGCAGAAGAAGAGAGCGGGCCGCTCAACCTTTCCACGCCTTATCCCATCACGCTTTCACACGTGGCGCTTAACAACATCAATATCAAAATTGATGACACCACGGTTTCCGTCCTGGATTTCACGTCCGGCCTCAATTGGCAGGAAAAAACGTTGACCCTGAAGCCTACGTCATTACAGGGGCTGCTGATCGCGCTGCCTAAAGTAGCAGATGTGGCGCAGGAAGAGGTTGTCGAACCGAAGATTCAACATCCGCAGCCGGACGAAAAACCGCTGGGTGAAACGCTAAAAGATCTGTTCTCAAAGCCGGTGCTACCGGAGATGACCGATGTCCATCTGCCGCTGAACCTCAACATTGAAGAGTTTCGTGGCGAGCAGCTGCGCGTGACCGGGGATACAGATTTAACGGTACATAACATGCTGCTGAAAGTGAGCAGCATTGACGGCAACATGAAGCTTGATGCGCTGGATATCGACTCGAATCAGGGAACAGTAAAAGCCAACGGCACGGCGCAGCTCACCGACACATGGCCGGTTGATATTACGTTAAACAGCACACTCAATATCGACCCGTTAAAAGGCGAAAAGGTGAAGCTGAAGGTCGGTGGCGCGCTGCGTGACCAGCTGGAAGTCGGCGTCAATCTGTCTGGCCCGGTTGATATGGACCTGCGTGCGCAAACGCGTCTGGCAGAAGCCGGCTTACCGCTCAATCTGGAAGTGGTGAGTAAACAGGTTTACTGGCCGTTTACCGGCGACAAGCAGTTCCAGGCTGATGATATCAAGCTCAAGCTGACCGGCAAAATGACCGACTACACGTTATCGATGCGCACCGCCGTGAAAGGGCAGGATATCCCTCCGGCCACCATTACGCTGGATGCCAAAGGTAACGAACAACAGATCAATCTCGACAAACTCAGCATTGCGGCGCTGGAAGGAAAAACCGAGCTGAAGGCGCTGGTGGACTGGCAGCAGGCCATTAGCTGGCGCGGAGAGTTGACGCTGGATGGCATCAATACGGCAAAAGAGATCCCTGACTGGCCGTCAAAACTGAATGGTCTGGTGAAAACCCGCGGCAGTCTGTATGGCGGAAGCTGGCAGATGGAGGTTCCGGAACTGAAGCTGACCGGGAATGTGAAACAGAATAAGGTCAATGTGAACGGCTCACTGAAGGGGAATAGCTACCTGCAGTGGACCATTCCAGGCCTACACCTGGAACTGGGGCGCAACAGCGCTGAGGTAAAAGGGGAACTGGGGGTTAAAGATCTCAATCTGGATGCGACGATTGATGCCCCGAGTCTGGATAACGCACTACCGGGGTTAGGTGGTACGGCAAAAGGACTGATTAAAGTTCGCGGTACGGTCGAGGCACCGCAACTGCTGGCGGATATCACCGCCCGTGGTCTGCGCTGGCAGGAACTTTCCGTGGCTCAGGTGCGCGTCGAGGGCGATGTGAAATCAGCTGAGCAAATCGCCGGTAGCCTCAACGTGCGCGTAGAGCGGATTGTGCAACCTGACGTCAATATCGGGCTGGTCACTCTGAACGCGAAAGGCAGTGAAAAGCAGCATGAATTACAGCTACGCATTCAAGGGGAGCCGGTTTCCGGGCAACTGGATCTGGCCGGCAGCTTCGATCGCAAAGAACAGCGTTGGAAAGGGGCGTTGAGCAATACCCGCTTCCAGACGCCGGTCGGTCCGTGGTCGCTTAACCGTGCGATTGCGCTGGATTACCGTAACCAGGAGCAGAAAATCAGCATTGGGCCACACTGCTGGAATAACCCGAATGCGGAACTGTGCGTGCCACAAACGATTGATGCGGGTGCGGAAGGTCGCGCGGTGGTGAATCTGAACCGTTTCGATCTGGCGATGCTGAAACCGTTTATGCCGGATACAACCCAGGCCAGCGGCGTCTTCAGTGGCAAAGCGGATGTGAGCTGGGACACCACCAAAGAGGGGCTGCCGCAGGGACAGGTCACGCTAAGTGGGCGTAACGTGAAGGTCACCCAGAGCGTAAACGATGCTGCGTTACCGGTCGCGTTTGAGACGCTGAACCTGACCGCTGACCTGCACAACAACCGTGCTGAGCTGGGATGGCTGATTCGCCTGACCAATAACGGGCAGTTCGACGGACAGGTGCAGGTAACCGATCCGCAGGGACGACGTAATCTTGGCGGTAATGTGAATATCCGCAACTTCAATCTGGCGATGGTGAATCCCATCTTCTCCAGAGGTGAAAAAGCCGCGGGAATGATCAACGCCAATCTGCGTCTGGGCGGCGATGTGCAAAGTCCGCAGTTGCTTGGACAACTGCAGCTTAGCGGTCTGGATATCGACGGTAACTTTATGCCGTTTGACATGCAGCCCAGCCAGCTGGCTGTGAACTTTAACGGAACGCGTTCGACGTTGGCGGGCGTGGTGCGTACGCAGCAGGGGCAGATTAACCTCAGCGGCGATGCCGACTGGAGCCAGATAGATAACTGGCGGGCGCGTGTTGCAGCCAAAGGCAGTCGCGTGCGTATTACCGTGCCGCCGATGGTTCGTCTGGACGTTTCGCCGGATGTGGTCTTCGAAGCCACGCCGAGCCTGTTTACCCTTGATGGCAACGTGGATGTGCCGTGGGCGCGTATTGTGGTGCATGACCTGCCGGAAAGCGCGGTGGGAGTGTCCAGCGACATGGTGATGCTCAACGACAATCTGCAGCCAGAGAAGCCGCAAAGCGCGGGTATTCCGATCAACAGTAACCTGAACATTCATGTAGGCAACAACGTACGTATCGATGCCTTTGGTCTGAAAGCGCGTCTGACGGGCGATCTGAAAGTTGCACAGGATAAGCAGGGGCTGGGGTTGAACGGGCAGATCAATATCCCGAGCGGGCGTTTCCATGCCTATGGTCAGGATTTGATTGTGCGTAAGGGTGAACTGTTATTCTCCGGTCCGCCGGATCAGCCGTTACTCAACATAGAAGCAATTCGTAACCCAGATGCCACCGAAGACGACGTGATCGCCGGTGTCCGCGTCACTGGTACTGCCGATGAACCGAAGGCGGAGATCTTCTCCGATCCGGCGATGTCGCAGCAAATGGCACTTTCCTATCTGCTACGCGGACAAGGACTCGATAGCGAACAGAGCGATAGTGCGGCGATGACCTCAATGCTTATTGGCCTGGGGGTTGCACAAAGTGGTCAGGTTGTGGGTAAAATCGGGGAGACATTTGGCGTAAGCAATCTGGCACTGGACACGCAAGGGGTGGGTGACTCCTCTCAGGTGGTTGTCAGCGGATACGTACTGCCAGGTCTGCAGGTGAAATATGGTGTGGGTATATTTGACTCCTTAGCGACACTCACGCTACGTTATCGTCTGATGCCTAAGCTATATCTGGAAGCAGTGTCTGGCGTAGATCAGGCACTTGATTTGCTCTATCAGTTCGAGTTTTAGCAATGCGAATATTTGTCTACGGCAGTTTACGAACCAAACAAGGCAACAGCCACTGGATGACCAATGCCCTGTTGCTGGGAAATTTCAGTATCGACAACTACCAGTTGTACAGCCTGGGCCACTATCCAGGCGCCGTTCCGGGAAATGGAACAGTACACGGGGAAGTTTATCGTATTGACAACGCCACGCTGGCAGAGCTTGACGCTCTGCGTACGCGAGGTGGCGAATATGCACGCCAGTTAATTCAGACGCCGTACGGAAGTGCATGGATGTACGTGTACCAACGTTCAGTCGAGGGATTAACGCTGATTGAAAGCGGTAACTGGTTAGACCGAGACCAGTACTGATATATCGCCTACGAGAATAAACAACGCCGCCTTCGGGCGGCGTTGTTTATTTAAGGCTTAAAACTCTACGCGCGCGCCGAGATTATAGCGACGGCCTTCCACCTGAGCGGATTCATTCCACGCGGTAGTCAGCTTCGGATCTTCATCCAACACGTTGTAGACGCCAGCCATCAACTGCGTGTGCTTATTGAGCTGATAACGTACGCCCACATCAACCATTGTGTAGTCATCGTATTTGTAATTATTGCCGCTGTTGCGGTTACTGCTGCGATAGTTCACTGTACTCCACACGTCGAGACTCTGTGTCGCCGCCCAGGTCAGCGACAGATTCGCCATATGACGCGGGTAGTCGTTCAGCGCGTAGCCTTTGTTGACGCCGCTTTTCTGCTCGCTGTGGTTCCAGGTGTAGTTAGCGTTGGCTTTGAGGTCGGCGCTAATTTGCCAGTCGGCATTCAGCTCAATGCCGTATACGTCTGCCTCACTGACGTTAAAGTATTTACTGACGGAATCTGCTTTGTAGCCATTCACCGAGCACTGGTTTGTCGCCGTGGTTTCACAAATGGTTTGTTCAGCGATTTTGTCTTTGAACTGGGTATAGAAGACCGTGCTATCCAGAGCCAGCGCATCGCCCGTCCAGTAGAGACCCAGCTCAGAGTTAACGCTTTTCTCTGGTTTCAGGTCGTCATTACCTACCGTCAGGAATGGATAAGGCACGGTTGAGCCGTAAGGGGTGACGAAGTTGCTGGAGGTCGCGCGTAGCTCCGGCTTTTTATATCCTGCCGAAATACCGCCCTTTAGCGCCCAGGCATCGCTGAAGGCCCAGTTACCGTACATTTTTGGCGTAATATGCGTACCAAAGTTATCGTCCTGATCCATACGTGCCGAGGTGGTCAGGATGAAATCGTCGATACTCCAACCATCTTCAGCAAACAGCGCCCAGCCGTTGCGGCTGATTTTGGTTACCGGCTCTGAGCCGGGCAGCGTTTTGTTAGCCACATCAAAGCGGTCATTTAGCTCTTCGCGGGTAAAATTCGCCCCGATGGTCAGTTTATGGTTGTCGAGTGTAAATGTGGTTTGCGAATTAGCGACATAGTTTTCCATCTGCACATACTGTGGAGTCTGCCCGTTATAGACGTATTTCGAACGGCCTTTCTCGTAGTTAATGTAGTTGGTTGTCGCGATGGTATCGTCTGCGTACCAGCCGGTATGCGTCAGGGTGGCGGCATTACGATCGAACAGCCATGACCACGGGGCACCGCGTTTCTGAGTGCGATTTTTCTCCTGCTCGCCGGTGACCACGTTGAGGTCGAACAGGTTGTTTTCGCTGGCGGCAAGACCCAGCGTCATATCAACGGATTTGCGGTTGTGTTTGCCGAAATAATTATTGCGATCGTCATCGCGACGGTCGAGCCAGTCGGCCGCCACGCTAAGGCCCAGCACATCGGGCACAATCGGCCCCATGGTAAACAGGTTCATCTGACTGGTATTGCCAAGATACTGGTGTTCCTGAAGCCAGGTATTCGCCGCAATCGCCGTCGTCCAGTCTTTCGCGCCGTACGGTTTTTTGGTGATGACGTTGACCACGCCACCGATAGCGTCTGAACCGTACAGCGAGGACATCGGCCCGCGAATAACCTCGATACGCTCAATGGCCTCCATAGGCGGTAAGAAGTTGGCTTCGGTACCAATATCATGGCCGTAGGGGCGCGACTCACCGGTATTCTGTTTGACGCTGTTAACCATAAAAGCGGTATAGGACGGGTCCATACCGCGGATCATAATGCTGCCCGCGTTCATGCCGCTGCTGTTGGTGACCGAGACACCGGGAAGGTTTTTAATCGCTTCGCCAATGCTACGGTCCGGCTGAATATCCAGCGTTTTACGATCGATAACCGAAATGGTGGCCGGCGCTTCGTGCTTTTGCTGCGAGAACCCGGATGCGGTGATCACCATTTCATCTTCACTATTGCGTGAGGTTTCGGTGAGTTCTTCTGCCTGAGTGGGGAAAATAACACCGCCTGAGAATGCAACGATCCCCGTCAGCGTAATAAGTTGACGCGTTTTCATAATATAAGACACCTGAAAAGTAAAAAAATAAAAGCATCACCTTGCAACCCGGAAAAGCTGCAAGGTGCAAGAAGTATTTTTAATTATTAATATTTAGAGAGATCGACTTTCAGCACGTAGTCGGGTTGTATGCCAATCATTTTTTCCGACTGCTTTACACTGACATACAGGGTGTTAGCATCTGCCGAAAGCGCGAGGCTGTTAGGTAAGGCCTTGGTTTCAATGCTTTGTTTTACCTGATAAGTCTTGCTGTCCACAATGCTGATGCGCTTTGCATTACGGTGGGTGATATAAACTTCCTGGCGTTTTTCGTTATATAGCACGGCTAAAGAATTAATGACCTTAATTGGTGCAATAACTTTTCCATTATTAATGTCGACAACCAGAACATCAGCCAGATCAGGATCGGTCAGAAACGCACGATTATTTTTTGCATCAAGCGCAATATTCAGGAAGAAATGTTTTTTGTCAGATTCAATGGTAAAACGGTTAATAATTTTTTGGCTGGTGGTATCCAGTGTAATCAGTTCATTTCGGCCATTCACGACATACAAGCGATCTTTATCAGCATCGACGGCCATACCGGTTGGGTACTGACCCATGTTTTCAAGAGTGGCAATTTTTTCACGTTTTTGCGTATCCACGACCCAGACAATGCCTTTTTCAGCCACGCCGGAGACATACAGGCGGTGATGCTGTTTATCGAGCACCATTTCACGGGTATGGACAATATCTTTCGGGTTGCTGGCTTCGCTCAGTTGCAGTATCGCCAGCTCTTTACCGCTGCGGGTATCGATTAAGGTGACTGAACCTTCCAGCGTATTACCGACATACAGTACCTGGTTCTCTTCATCCAGCGCGGTGGCGAAGGCGCGGCGGCTGGTCTTGATGACTTCGGTGGTTGTGAGTTTTTCCAGATCGAGTTTGTAGATAAGCCCGCTGGTTTTGTCTTTATCAAATGACGGAGACGAAGCGGCAAAAAGCGTGTTCTGCTGACTATCAACCGCCAGTTCATACACGCCGTTACCGACATCGTGGGTCAGAAAATCGTTTTCAGGCAGCGTCTCTGCCGTGCTGGGCAGGCTGGTAAATAACAGCGCCGTGACGAGTGCTACGCCGGAATAGTGTTTCAGGGACTTCACAGTGTGGAGGTTCATTGACTTTTATTCACATTTATTTACGTGTTGCGAATGATAATGAGATCTAATCTCATTCGCAAATAAGATGAATGAAATGTGACTACCCAATCTGGTAGGTCAAAAAGAAACCAGCGGGCTACCGGGAGAATAAAGGGAGGGAAAGTACAGGCATAAAAAAACCCTTACTAACCAGAGGCTGGTGTTCAGGGTTTTCAGTGCAGGCGAAATTATTTCTTCGCGCGCTCGAAGGAAGCAACGATTTCAGCTTTAGCCGCTTCAGCGTTGTCCCAACCGTCAACTTTCACCCATTTGCCCGCTTCGAGGTCTTTATAGTGCTCGAAGAAGTGAGTGATCTGCGCTTTCAGCAGGTCCGGCAGGTCGTTAACATCTTTGATGTGATCGTATTCTTTGCTCAGTTTGGTGTGCGGTACGGCAACCAGTTTCGCATCTTCACCGGATTCGTCGGTCATTTTCAGTACGCCAACCGGACGGCAGCGGATAACTGAACCTGGTTCCAGCGGGTACGGAGTCGGGACCAGAACGTCTACCGGGTCACCATCCAGAGACAGGGTGTGGTTGATGTAACCGTAGTTGCACGGATAGAACATCGCGGTGGACATGAAGCGGTCAACGAACAGGGCGCCGCTCTCTTTGTCAACTTCGTATTTGATCGGATCTGCGTTTGCAGGGATCTCGATAACAACGTAGATATCTTCCGGCAGATCTTTACCGGCAGGGACGTTGAGTAAGCTCATGTCTGTTTCCTTTAAATAAGCTATGGCAAACAAGTGGCGGGTATTATAGCCAACTCGCGCCGAATGTCTCCGCTTGTTTTCGATTTCGCGGCGCACATTTTCTTCTTTTTTCTTCTCTTTCGTGACAGAAAAATCCATATCTTCAGCCACATTTTTCATAGTGATATGAAAGCGATTACAAAGTTGTGATTAACGTTTTATTTACTTTTTTGAAGTGTGATGTAACGCAATTCGTTACATGCTCAATTGTCTATAGTTTTTTCGCGACTGTTTATTAACCAACAATAATCCCCCTACGAGGACGCACTTATGTGGAAGCGCTTACTTTTAGTCACAGCAGTTTCGACAGCCATGTCGTCTATGGCATTGGCAGCCCCTTTAACCGTAGGATTTTCGCAGGTTGGCTCTGAATCCGGCTGGCGCGCGGCGGAAACCAATGTGGCGAAAAGCGAGGCCGAAAAGCGTGGTATTACGCTGAAAATCGCTGACGGCCAGCAAAAACAGGAAAACCAGATCAAAGCCGTACGCTCATTTGTTGCACAGGGTGTGGATGCCATCTTTATTGCGCCGGTTGTGGCAACGGGTTGGGAGCCGGTGTTAAAAGAAGCGAAAGATGCCAACATTCCGGTCTTTTTGCTCGATCGTTCCATCGATGTAAAAGACAAATCTCTCTATATGACCACCGTTACTGCCAATAACGTGCTGGAAGGTAAATTAATCGGCGACTGGCTGATTAAAGAGGTGAACGGCAAACCGTGTAACGTGGTTGAGCTGCAAGGGACCGTCGGGGCCAGCGTGGCGATTGACCGTAAAAAAGGTTTTGCCGAAGCCATCGCCAGCGCGCCAAACATCAAAATTATTCGCTCTCAGTCCGGGGACTTCACCCGCAGCAAAGGCAAAGAAGTCATGGAGAGCTTTATCAAAGCTGAAAATAACGGCAAGAACATCTGCATGGTTTACGCTCACAACGATGACATGGTGATCGGGGCTATCCAGGCGATTAAAGAAGCGGGTCTGAAGCCGGGCAAAGATATTCTGACCGGTTCAATCGACGGCGTACCGGATATCTATAAAGCGATGATTGATGGCGAAGCCAACGCCAGCGTCGAGCTGACGCCAAATATGGCAGGGCCGGCATTCGATGCGCTGGAGAAATTCAAGAAAGACGGCACGATGCCTGAGAAGCTGACCATTACCAAATCCATCCTCTATCTGCCTGATACCGCAAAAGAAGAGTTAGAGAAGAAGAAAAACATGGGCTATTAGGCCTTCATGAAAATGCCGGGGGCGCTGCGCTTGCCCGGCCTACATTACGCTCTTTTGTAGGCCGGATAAGCGCAGCGCCATCCGGCGTGATGCAGGGGGAACCATGACCACCGACCAATATCAGGAAATCCTCCGCACCGAAGGATTAAGCAAATTCTTTCCCGGCGTTAAGGCGCTGAATAATGTGGATTTCAGTTTGCGTCGTGGCGAGATTATGGCGCTGCTGGGAGAAAACGGGGCCGGAAAATCGACGCTGATCAAAGCGCTGACCGGCGTTTATCATGCCGATCGCGGCACGATCTGGCTCGAAGGCCAGACTATCTCCCCTAAGAATACTGCTCATGCCCAGCAACTGGGGATTGGCACCGTATATCAGGAAGTAAACCTGCTGCCCAATATGTCGGTGGCAGATAATCTTTTTATTGGTCGTGAGCCGCGACGCTTCGGTTTGTTGCAACGTAAGCAAATGGAAAAACGTGCCACGGAGCTGATGGCGTCTTACGGTTTTTCGCTCGACGTGCGCGAGCCGCTGAACCGCTTTTCGGTGGCGATGCAGCAGATAGTTGCCATCTGTCGGGCGATCGATCTCTCCGCGAAAGTGTTAATTCTCGATGAGCCCACCGCCAGCCTCGACACCCAGGAAGTTGAAATGCTGTTCGGTCTGATGCGCCATCTTCGCGATCGCGGCGTCAGCCTGATCTTCGTCACCCATTTCCTCGATCAGGTTTATCAGGTCAGCGATCGTATCACTGTCCTGCGTAACGGCGGGTTTGTGGGTTGCCGTGAAACCCGCGAGCTGCCACAGATCGAACTGGTGAAAATGATGCTGGGTCGTGAACTGGATACCCATGCACTACAGCGTGCGGGCCGCACCTTGCTGAGTGATAAACCGGTGGCGGCATTCAGTGATTTTGGTAAGAAAGGTACGATTGCACCGTTCGATCTGCAGGTACGCCCCGGCGAGATCGTTGGGCTGGCGGGGCTGCTGGGATCGGGACGAACAGAAACGGCGGAAGTGATCTTTGGTATTAAACCCGCAGACAGCGGCAGTGCGCTGATCAAAGGTAAACCGCAGGTGCTGCGATCGCCGCATCAGGCTTCGTGTCTGGGGATCGGCTTCTGCCCGGAGGATCGCAAAACGGATGGCATCATCGCCGCGGCTTCGGTACGGGAAAATATCATTCTGGCCCTGCAGGCGCAGAGAGGCTGGCTGCGGCCTATCCCGCGGAAAGAACAAAACGAGATCGCCGAGCGCTTTATTCGTCAGCTCGGTATCCGCACCCCCAACGCTGAACAGCCGATTGAGTTTCTCTCCGGCGGCAATCAGCAAAAAGTCTTGCTCTCGCGCTGGTTGCTGACCAAACCGCAGTTCTTGATCCTTGATGAACCCACGCGGGGGATCGACGTCGGTGCGCATGCCGAGATTATCCGCCTGATCGAAACGCTGTGCGCGGATGGTCTGGCGCTACTGGTGATTTCATCCGAACTGGAAGAGTTAGTGGGCTATGCCGATCGGGTCATTATTATGCGCGATCGCAAACAGGTGGCCGAGATCCCACTGGCTGAATTGTCCGTACCGGCGATCATGAACGCTATTGCGGCCTAAGGAGACTATGGTGATGCCTCAATCTCTCCCTCAATCCAATCCGCCTGAGCGGCGGTTTCGCTGGCCAAAGGGAATGCCGCAACTGGTGGCGCTGCTGTTGGTGCTGCTGGTGGATAGCCTGGTCGCGCCGCACTTTTATCAGGTCATTTTGCAAGATGGCCGCTTGTTCGGCAGCCCGATTGATATTCTCAACCGCGCCGCGCCCGTGGCGCTGCTGGCGATTGGTATGACGCTGGTGATTGCCACTGGCGGCATCGATCTGTCCGTTGGGGCGGTGATGGCTATTGCAGGGGCGACAACCGCTGCGATGACGGTTGCCGGGCACAGCTTACCCGTGGTGCTGCTTGCTGCCTTAGGCTCCGGCCTTCTGGCGGGATTGTGGAACGGGATTCTGGTGGCGATCCTCAAGATCCAACCGTTTGTCGCGACGCTGATCCTGATGGTCGCCGGGCGTGGGGTGGCGCAGTTGATCACCTCCGGGCAGATCGTCACCTTCAACTCACCTGATCTGTCGTGGTTTGGCAGCGGCTCGCTGTTGCTTTTCCCCACGCCGGTAATTATTGCATTGCTAACGCTGGTAGTGTTCTGGTTGCTGACACGAAAAACGGCGCTGGGCATGTTTATTGAAGCGGTAGGTATCAACATTCGTGCGGCGAAAAATGCCGGGGTCAACACCCGCATCATTGTGATGCTTACCTATGTACTGAGCGGCCTGTGCGCAGCGATTGCCGGCATTATCGTCACCGCGGATATTCGCGGGGCCGATGCCAATAACGCCGGGTTATGGCTGGAGCTGGATGCCATCCTCGCGGTAGTTATTGGCGGTGGCTCGCTGATGGGCGGACGTTTTAACCTGCTGCTATCGGTAATTGGCGCGTTGATCATTCAGGGGATGAACACCGGGATTTTACTGTCGGGCTTCCAGCCGGAACTGAATCAGGTGGTCAAAGCCATCGTGGTGTTGTGCGTGCTGGTCGTGCAGTCACAACGCTTTATCAGCCTGATAAAAGGAGTGCGCGGTCGTGATAAAACGTAATTTACCGCTGATGATCACCCTCGGGGTCTTTATTTTGGGCTACCTCTACTGCCTGACGCAATTTCCGGCTTTTGCCTCCACCCGGGTGATCTGCAATATTCTGACTGATAACGCCTTTTTAGGGATTATCGCCGTGGGTATGACTTTCGTCATTCTCTCCGGGGGGATCGATCTTTCCGTCGGGTCGGTGATTGCCTTTACGGGGGTATTTTTAGCAAAAGCGATTGGTTACTGGGGGATTTCGCCACTGCTGGCGTTTCCTTTGATTCTGGCAATGGGCTGTGCGTTTGGTGCGTTTATGGGGTTGCTGATTGATGCCCTGAAGATCCCTGCATTTATCATTACCCTGGCGGGAATGTTCTTCCTGCGCGGCGTTAGCTATCTGGTTTCCGAAGAGTCGATTCCGATCAACCATCCTGTTTATGACGCCCTCTCCAGTCTGGCATGGAAGATCCCCGGCGGCGGTCGCCTGAGTGCGATGGGATTACTGATGCTAGGGGTCGTCGTCATCGGTATATTCCTGGCGCACCGTACGCGCTTTGGTAATCAGGTTTACGCCATTGGCGGCAACGCCACTTCGGCCAACCTGATGGGCATCTCAACCCGCAGCACCACCATCCGTATCTATATGCTGTCCACCGGGCTTGCGACGCTTGCCGGCATTGTCTTTTCCATTTACACCCAGGCCGGTTATGCGCTGGCAGGTGTCGGAGTAGAACTGGATGCTATCGCCTCGGTGGTGATTGGCGGTACGTTGCTCAGCGGTGGGGTTGGTACGGTTTTGGGTACCTTATTTGGCGTTGCCATTCAGGGGCTGATTCAGACCTATATTAATTTTGATGGCACATTAAGTTCCTGGTGGACAAAAATCGCGATTGGCATTTTATTGTTTATTTTTATTGCCTTACAACGTGGTCTCACGGTGCTTTGGGAAAATCGTCAGAGCTCGCCGGTCACTCGCGTGAGTACGGCTGAAGTACCAAAGTAACATCATGATTTTCCAGAAAACATTTAAATACCTAAACTTTTTCCGGTTGTAGTCGATAGGTTCTGTACAGGTCTGTTTTATCCCTACAACCGGAAATATAACGATGCCAAAATCCCTTTCAATTCGATCAAGTTTGTTGGTGTTATTGTCTCTGCTGACGTTTCTTCTGTTGCTGACCGGCAGTATGGGGCTTTATGCCGCCACCCGTGTTATTAACTCTTTGGTTTATCACGGTATTATGAGTGCTGCCATGTTGGCTGCCATTGCGTTGCTGGCGGTCATTTGGTTTATGCTGCGAAATAAGTTTCTTAAACCCCTGGATAACATTATTGAACAGCTGGAACGTCTGGCGACAGGCGATTTGTCGCCTGTTAGCACGTTATCGGCCAGCGCTGAATTCAACCGCCTTAACGCTGCGATGGATGAAATGCGCCATGCGTTGGGTGATTCTGTGCAGCGTGTGCGTGAAGCCAGCTCGCAAATTGATGTTGGCAGTCGTGAATTGAGCGCAGGCAACCAGCATTTGGCGCAACGTACAGAATCCACCGCCACGTCGCTGGAACAGACCGCTGCCAGTATGGAAGAACTCACCGCGACCGTGAAACAGAACGCGGAAAACGCAGAGCAGGCGCATCAGCTGGCAAAATCGGTATCGGATACCGCCGATCGGGGCAGTGAGATGGTGTGCTATGTAATTGAAAAAATGCGCGATATTTCCGGCAGCTCCAGCCGAATTGCCGATATCCTCAGTGTGATTGACGGTATTGCTTTCCAGACCAATATCCTGGCACTCAATGCCTCCGTTGAAGCGGCGCGCGCGGGTGAGCAAGGCCGTGGTTTTGCGGTGGTAGCAGGGGAAGTACGCAATCTTGCCAGCCGTAGCGCCGAGGCGGCAAAAGAGATCCGTACATTGATCAGTGATTCCCATACGCATGTGGGTGAGGGAAGTGAATTGGCGCAACAGGCGGGGGAGACCATGGATGAAATCGCGACCGAGGTTATGCGTATGACCAAGCTGATGCGTGAAATTGCCAGCGCGTCTCAGGAGCAGAGCCGTGGGATTGAGCAGGTGAATATTGCGGTGAGTCAGATGGATGAAACGGCGCAGCAGAACGCGGCGTTGGTACAGCAGTCTTCAGCGGCTACCCGCTCGTTGGAAGAGCAGTCTTCAGCGCTAATCGAAGCCATGGCCGTATTTAAGCTACAGACAGTCTAACCGAACGTAGGATTTTGTAGGCCGGATAAAGGCGTTTACGCCGCCATCCGGCAATATCACCGCATCGTGCCGGATGACGCTTCGCTTATCCGGCCTACAACGCGTTATAGGCCGGGATGTTGCGCTTACGCGTCCGGGAACTCGCGGATAAAGCGCTCTACATCGTCGACCATATGGTCATTACCGACGAAGAAGGAGCGACGCTGGTGCAGGCTTTCTGGGGTGATATCCAGAATACGGTCTTTACCATCGCTTGCCTTGCCGCCCGCTTGCTCGGCCAGGAAGGCCATCGGGTTGCATTCGTACAGTAGACGCAGTTTCCCTTGCGGGTGGCTGGCGGTGCTTGGGTACAGATAGATCCCACCTTTCAGCAGGTTGCGATGGAAATCGGCAACCAGAGAGCCAATGTAGCGCGAGGTATACGGGCGCTGAGTGGCCTTATCTTCTTCCTGGCAGAATTTAATGTATTTCTTCACGCCGTTCGGGAATTTGATGTAGTTGCCTTCGTTAATGGAGTAAGTGCTCCCCTTGGCCGGGAAGCGCATACGTTCCTGGCTGAGGCAAAATACGCCCAGAGAAGGATCGTAGGTGAAGGCGTGTACGCCACAACCGGTGGTGTACACCAGCATGGTGGATGAACCATAAACAACGTAACCTGCAGCAACCTGTTTGTTGCCCGGCTGCAGGAAATCCTCTTCCGTGACCGGTGTGCCGACAGGGGTTACGCGGCGGTAAATAGAGAAAATCGTACCGACAGAGACGTTTACATCGATGTTGGATGAGCCATCCAGTGGATCCATTAGCACAACGTATTTTGCGTGTTCACAGCCTTCAAAGACGACGATTTCATCTTCTTCTTCTGAGGCAATACCCGCCACGATGTCGCGCGCCTTCAGTGCAGCTTTCAGTTTCTCGTTTGCGAACAGATCGAGTTTTTGTTGCACCTCTCCCTGCACGTTCTCTGCACCGCTGGCACCCAGGATATCGACCAGACCGGCCTTATTGATATCGCGGTGGATGATCTTGGCGCCCAGCTTTATTGCCGACAACAAAGCAGTGAGTTCACCGGTAGCATGAGAAAACTCGTGCTGCTTTTCGACAATAAATTCACCTAACGTTTTCATAACACTTTCCCTGCAATTTATGTGGAGTAAAGCGACCGCAACAATATTAACAAATATTTCAGCTATCGCGCTCAGGTGAATCGCGCCAGCAAACTACGGAATATCCTGAAATGCGTTTCTCAGTTGCCAGACATGTGCGTAAAATGGCCCCCAGATTAAAAAAGGATAGTGACGTATGCGCATTCATATTTTGGGAATTTGTGGCACTTTCATGGGCGGTCTGGCGATGCTGGCACGCTCGCTCGGTCATGAAGTAACGGGTTCGGACGCCAATGTGTATCCGCCGATGAGCACCTTACTTGAGAAACAAGGTATTGATCTGATTCAGGGTTACGATGCCAGCCAGCTCGACCCACAACCGGACCTGGTGATCATCGGTAATGCGATGACACGTGGTAATCCCTGCGTGGAAGCGGTGCTGGAGAAGAACATTCCATACATGTCTGGTCCGCAATGGCTGCATGACTTTGTGTTGCGCGATCGCTGGGTACTGGCGGTAGCGGGGACGCACGGTAAAACGACTACGGCGGGAATGGCAACCTGGATCCTCGAGGCCTGTGGTTATAAACCGGGATTCGTGATCGGCGGCGTGCCGGGTAACTTTGAAGTTTCCGCGCGTCTGGGTGAAAGCAACTTTTTCGTGATTGAAGCGGACGAGTACGACTGCGCCTTCTTTGATAAGCGTTCCAAATTTGTGCATTACTGCCCGCGAACCCTGATCCTCAACAACCTTGAGTTCGATCACGCGGACATCTTTGACGATCTGAAAGCGATTCAGAAACAGTTCCATCACCTGGTGCGTATCGTGCCGGGTCAGGGACGCATCATCTACCCGGAAAACGACATCAATCTGAAACAGACGATGGCGATGGGATGCTGGAGCGAACAGGAGCTGGTGGGCGAGCAGGGTCACTGGCAGGCGAAAAAACTGACCACCGATGCTTCCGAGTGGGAAGTGTGGCTGGACGGTGAAAAAGTGGGTGAAGTTAAGTGGGGCCTGGTAGGCGAACACAACATGCACAATGGCCTGATGGCGATTGCGGCAGCCCGTCACGTGGGGGTGCTGCCAGCCGATGCGGCGAATGCGCTAGGCTCGTTCATTAACGCTCGTCGTCGTCTTGAACTGCGTGGTGAAGCGCACGGCGTGACGGTGTATGACGATTTTGCCCACCACCCAACCGCAATTCTGGCAACGCTTGCGGCGCTGCGCGGGAAAGTGGGCGGCACGGCACGCATTATTGCGGTGCTGGAACCTCGCTCTAACACCATGAAAATGGGACTGTGCAAAGACGATCTCGCGCCATCATTAGGCCGCGCGGACGAAGTATTCCTGCTGCAACCACCGCATATTCCGTGGCAGGTAGCGGAAGTCGCTGAAGCCTGTGTCCAGCCAGCTCACTGGAGTGGTGATGTGGATGCGCTGGCGGATATGGTAGTGAAAACCGCACAACCCGGCGATCATATCCTGGTAATGAGCAACGGTGGTTTTGGCGGTATTCATCAAAAACTGCTGGATGGTCTGGCGAAGAAAGCTCAGGCAGAAGAAGAGTAAAAAAATGCCCGGTGGCGCTACGCTTACCGGGCCTACAACGGATAGTAGGCCGGATAAGGTGTTTGCACCGCCATCCGGCACTTTCGGCGGACGAAGAGGTTAGGCCTCGTTTTCCGCCAGTTCACGCAGATACTGGAAGATCTGACGTGCTGATTTCGGCGGCTTGTTGCCTTCTTTCTCTTTCTTCGCATTACGAACCAGAGAGCGAAGCTGCTGGCGATCGGCGGTTGGCCACAGGTTCAGCACTTCTTCTACGGCATCATCACCTTCGACGATCAGGCGATCGCGCAGTTGCTCAAGCTTGTGAAACAGTACAACCTGTTGGTTGTGGCGGTTTTTCAGCTTGTCCAGTGCCTGGCGGATTGGATCGACATCGCGCTGGCGCAACATCTTACCAATGAGCTGCAGCTGGCGGCGGCGTCCTTCCATCTTAATACGCTGGGCCAACTCAATTGCGGCACGTAAATCCGCATCGAGCGGGATTTTATCCAGCGCGTTTTTCCCCAGTTCGACCAGTTCCACACCCAGGCGTTTTAACTCCTCGGCGTCACGTTTAATTTCACTTTTACTGACCCAGATAATTTCATCGTCTTCGTCTTCGATGTCATCACCGGGAACGTCGTCGAGCCAGTCTTCGGGCTGCTTAGTCATGTCAGGCTCCTTAAAAAAAAAGAGGCTAATGTTACCAGTTAAGATGCGCACTGAAAAACGGTTCTCTGTTAGACTTCAGAGAAACTCTCTCTACATTATGGCATTTGCGATGAAAGTAATCTCACAAGTTGAAGCGCAGCGTAAGATTCTGGAAGAAGCGGTCTCGACAGCACTGGAATTAGCGTCAGGTCAGTCGGATGGCGCGGAAGTCGCTGTAAGCAAGACCACGGGTATTAGCGTCAGCACCCGTTATGGTGAAGTGGAGAACGTAGAATTCAATAGCGATGGTGCGCTGGGGATTACGGTTTATCACCAGAACCGTAAGGGCAGCGCATCGTCCACCGATTTAAGCCCACAGGCGATTGCGCGCACCGTGCAGGCCGCGCTGGATATCGCCCGTTACACTTCACCGGATCCGTGTGCAGGCGTGGCTGATAAAGACCTGCTGGCCTTTGATGCACCCGATTTAGACCTGTTCCATCCGGCGGAAGTCACGCCTGATGAAGCTATCGAACTGGCGGCGCGCGCTGAACAGGCAGCGTTGCAGGCGGACAAACGCATCACCAATACCGAAGGCGGCAGCTTTAACAGCCACTATGGCATCAAAGTGTTTGGTAACAGCCATGGCATGTTGCAGGGTTACTGCTCTACGCGTCACTCTCTTTCCAGCTGCGTGATCGCTGAAGAAAATGGTGATATGGAACGCGATTATGCCTACACCATTGGCCGTGCGATGGGCGATCTGCAAACGCCGGAATGGGTGGGGGCCGACTGTGCTCGCCGCACGTTATCGCGCCTGTCGCCGCGTAAGCTCTCCACCATGAAAGCACCTGTTATTTTTGCCAACGAAGTGGCGACCGGGCTGTTTGGACACCTCGTCGGCGCCATTGCGGGTGGCTCGGTGTACCGCAAATCCACGTTCCTGCTGGATTCGCTGGGCAAACAAATTCTGCCGGAATGGCTGACCATTGAAGAACATCCGCACCTGCTGAAAGGGCTGGCCTCTTCGCCATTTGACAGCGAAGGCGTGCGTACGGAACGCCGTGACATTATTAAAGATGGCGTGCTGACCCAGTGGCTGCTGACCAACTACTCTGCGCGTAAGCTGGGGCTGAAGAGCACCGGCCATGCGGGCGGAATTCACAACTGGCGAATTCCGGGGCAGGGACTAAGCTTCGAGCAGTTGCTCAAAGAGATGGGCACCGGCCTGGTGGTGACTGAGCTGATGGGGCAGGGCGTGAGCGGTATTACCGGGGATTACTCGCGCGGCGCGGCGGGCTTCTGGGTTGAAAATGGCGAAATTCAGTACCCGGTGAGCGAAATTACCATCGCCGGTAACTTAAAAGATATGTGGCGAAATATCGTCACCGTCGGTAATGATATTGAAACCCGCAGCAATATACAGTGTGGTTCGGTACTGTTGCCGGAGATGAAGATCGCCGGGCAGTAATACCCGTCATACTTCAAGCTGCAGCTCGAATGATTTAGGGTATCTGGCGTTATTTTTTAATAATAAAAAGGAAGTGAGCAATGCGTAAACACCTGTTAGCGATCGTCGCGGCTTCAACGCTGGTTCTTGGTTCTTCTGCCTTTGCAGCCGATCTTGAAGACGACATGGGGATCCTCAACGACAACCTGAAGATCGTTGAAAAAACGGATAACGCGACCGAGTTAAAAGATGCGTTAACGAAAATGCGTACAGCTGCGCTGGATGCACAGAAAGGAACACCACCGAAGCTGGAAAGCAAATCCCCTGATAGCCCGGAGATGAAAGATTTCCGCCACGGTTTTGACACGCTGATCGGCCAGATCGACGGTGCGCTGAAACTGGCGAATGAAGGTAAAGTCTCAGAGGCGAAAGCCGCAGCGGAAGAGCTGAAAACCACCCGCAACGCTTACCATAAGAAGTATCGTTAATTTATGTATCCGGCCTGCGCAACCGTAGGCCGGATAAGACGCGACAGCGTCGCCCTCCGGCACCACTCTCACCCATAAGTAAACGTTATCCCCATCACATTATTTAACTTTTAACGCCAACCCGTTTTTCCTGCCGCTTGCGGTTTCCCTGCTATCTCGTGCGATCTCCATCACGTTATCCAAGGGGAAAATAACCAATCCCGCCCTTTTTGCGGCACAGATCACTGTCGCTGCGTCCGTTTCCACTTCGAAGTGGAAAACAACTCGCTACAAACTTTTAACCTCCACCGCTACTTTACCCTCAGAGCCATTAGTGGGGTAAGACGAGTGAATAACGGAGCTGTAATGAATGACATGGGGGAATCGGTGGAACTGGCCGAGCGCATGCTGGCGCAGGTGTATGCCTTGCTGCGTGAACGCCACATTATTCCCAACGCAGTACAGGAACAGATGCTGACATCGCACGTTCGCGCTATGGCGCACCGCTCGGTCACGGGTGAACCGCTACCTGAAGTCGATGCCAGCTTATTTGATGAAATATCTGCCGAATCAATGGCGCTTGCCCGCGACGTCGTCGCCGAGTTTGGCAATCTTCCTGAGGAAGAGGCCTGGCTGCTGTCGGTGCACTTCGAAGTCGCGAAAGACAACCTTTAAGGAGCAAAAGATGGAACAGATTACCGTAGTGATTGGCGATCGTCTGGGTAAAGGCCAGAAAGTGGCGGCAGGTGTTGAGAAAGCAGGCGGCCGTGCGGTTGTGGTACCGGGCGTTGCCGCTGATATGAAGCTGGGCGATGTGATGAAAGCGGAAAATGCCACCTTTGGCATCTCGTTTTGCGGCAGCGGCGGCGCGGGGGCTATCACTGCACAGACCAAATACGGCTACAAGGCGAAATATGGAATGCGCTCAGTTGAAGAGGGCGTGACCGCCATCAACGAAGGTTGCAACGTGCTGGGGTTCGGCTTTATGGACAAAGAAGAGCTCGGCGAGCGCCTGGTACAGGCGTGGCAAAAGAAATACGGCGCTTAAGTATGAAAGAGCAATTCACCACCACGGTGAGAGTCACTGGCAAGGGCGAAGCCAAAGCGCGCGCCTTTGCCGATGCCCTGAACCACGTTCAGGCTGCGGTGATGAAAGCATCGCCGCATATCTTACTGCGTATTGAGCCACAGGATGTGCAGGTCGTTCAAGCGCGTGAAACGGTGCGCAAAGAGGCGTTTTTATTCCTCTTTCTACGCCGGGAAAGACGCACTTTCAGCGTGGAGCTGGATGTGACTGTCAACGTGACTGCCATCAATCTCGACAAGGTGGATTTCGTTACGCAACGCTGATTCTCTATTAAAAGGCATAACTATGTTCCTGATAATATTAATAAAATCGCTCATCATCGGCGCGCTGGTTGGCGTCGGTGTCGGCGCTGGGGCTGCACGCATGTTTCATGCGCCTACCACTCAAGGGATGGGCGCATTTCGTACCCTTGGGGAACTGAATTCCTGTGAAGGGGATCCGGCTTCTCACTTCTCGTTCGGCCTGGGCTTCTTCTTTAACGCCTGGGCTTCTTCCGTTGCGGCGGGGGCGTTCACTCAGGACGTTGACCACCGCATCATCCCCAACTGGGGTGCCGCCGCGCTGATGATCAAAAATCGCAACGTCGGTGAAACGCTGCACGATCCTAAACGCATGGCGATTGCTTGTGGCGTCATTGGCATGATCGTTGTGACGTTCCTGAACCTTACCGCATCATCCGTACCCGAAGCATTGCAGGTTACCGCCGTTAAGGTGCTGGTTCCCGCAGCCAACCTGCTGGTCAACACGGTAATGCCGGTGATCTTCTGGCTGGCGGCGATCGATGCCGGTAAAAAATCTGGCTTCTGGGCGACCGTTTTCGGTGGTGCAGCACAGCTGATTATGGGTAACGCCGTTCCGGGTCTGGTCCTCGGTATCCTGATTGGTAAAGGTGTTGAAGAGAGCGGCTGGAACCACGTCACCAAAGTGATGATGGTGGCTATCGTCGCGCTGTTCGTCCTGAGCGGCTTCTTCCGCGGCTTCGATATGAAGATGATCGAATCTTTCCATCTGACCGTGCCTAACTGGCTGGAACTGATCCACAACTCGCTCAGTGGCAAATAACGGAGGCCATCATGGAACAAAATAAAGGTTTTTGGTTTGCCGACTGGTCATTCCCGATCTTCGTTGGCTTGCTCTCTTCTGGCGTCTTTGCCGGAACGCACATGTACTACCTGTATGGCATTGGTGCATTCAACGAAGTGGCATTCGTGGCGATGCTTAAAGCGGGAATGGATACCGGCTCCTACGGCGCGGTAGCGGCTTTTGGTGCAAGCTTCCTGTTTGCCCGCATCATTGAAGGTTCGCTGGTGGGGATTCTGGACATCGGCGGGGCGATTCAGACCGGTGTTGGGTTAGGCGTTCCGGCGCTGCTACTGGGGGCGGGCATTATTTTCCCGGTCGCCAATTTTGCCGCCTCACTGGTCACCGGTCTGGTGATTGGTCTGGCGATTGGCTACATCATCATTCTGGCGCGTAAGTTCACCATCAATCAGAGCGACTCGACCTACGGGGCTGACGTGATGATGGGGGCCGGCAACGCCTCCGGCCGCTTCCTTGGGCCGTTGATTATCCTCAGTGCCATGACGGCCTCTATTCCTATCGGGATCGGCTCTCTGGCGGGCGCACTGCTGTTTTACCTGTGGCAGAAACCAATCACCGGCGGTGCGATCCTTGGGGCGATGATCCTCGGTTCCATCTTCCCGATTGCCATTAGTTGATGGTGTGCCGTTGTAGGCCGGATAAGGCGCAGCCGCCATCCGGAAATGACGCCTGATGGCGCTGCGCTTATCAGGCCTACACGACCGCCCCCATTTCAACAGGAGAGAGAGACATGTTTGATTTACTCCTGCGCCATGCGCGTCTGGTTGACGATACGGTGAGTGATATTGCGCTAAAGGACGGCAAAATCGCGGCGCTGGGCGACATTGATAGCCCGGCGGCAAACATCATCGACTTACGCGGCGAGTGCTACGTCAGCGCAGGCTGGATTGATTCCCACGTCCACTGTTATCCCAAATCCCCGATTTATCATGACCAACCCGACAGCGTGGGCATTGCCACCGGTGTCACTACGGTGGTGGATGCGGGCAGTACTGGCGCTGATGATATTGACGATTTTTACACGCTGACGCGCGATGCAGCCACTGAAGTTTATGCACTGCTGAATATCTCCCGCGTTGGGCTTATCGCGCAGAACGAGCTGGCTAACATGGCCAATATCGACGCCGATGCGGTGCAGCAGGCGGTGAAACGCCACCCCGATTTTATCGTGGGTCTGAAGGCGCGCATGAGCAGCAGCGTGGTCGGTGAAAATGGCATTACACCGCTGGATCGGGCTAAAGCGATGCAGGCGCAGAACGGTGACCTGCCGCTGATGGTGCACATCGGCAACAACCCCCCGGATCTGGATGAGATTGCCGAACGCCTGATGGCGGGCGATATCATCACCCACTGCTACAACGGTAAGCCAAACCGCATTCTGACACCGGAAGGTGAGCTGCGTGCATCGGTGACACGGGCGATTTCGCGCGGGGTTCGTCTGGACGTTGGGCACGGTACAGCCAGCCTCAGCTTTGCGGTGGCGAAACGCGCTATCGAACTGGGTATTCTGCCGCACACCATCAGTTCCGATATTTACTGTCGCAATCGTATCAGCGGCCCGGTGTATTCCCTGGCGAATGTGATGTCGAAGTTTCTCGCTATCGGCATGTCACTGCCGCAGGTTATTGAATGCGTAACCGCCAATGCGGCCGATGGTCTGCGGCTGAAAAACAAGGGCCGACTGCAGGTGGGGCTGGATGCCGATCTGACCCTCTTTGCGTTGAAACGCCAGCCAGGCGTGCTGGTAGATGCCGAAAACGACAGCCTGCAGGCTGAACAACTGCTGGTGCCGCTTGCCGCAATACGTGCGGGTAAGGGCTATATGACCGAACAAGGGAGCGCGGAACATGCCTTCAATTTTTGAGAAGTACCATTTAAAACAGGTGATTAATACATCCGGTCGCATGACGGCACTGGGTGTCTCCACGCCACGACCGGAAGTGGTTCAGGCTGCGATGGCGGGGATGAATCAATACTTCGAAATGAAAGATCTGGTCAATAAGACAGGTGAGTACATTGCGAAGTTACTGGATGTGGAAGGGGCAACCGTCGTTTCCTGTGCCTCGGCAGGGATTGCCCAGTCGGTGGCGGCGGTGCTGGTTAAAGACAGTGACTGGCTATTGGAAAACCTGCACGTGACGCCTGTCGATAACAACGAAATCGTGCTACCCAAAGGCCACAACGTTAACTTCGGCGCTCCGGTTGGCGCGATGGTGGCGCTCGGCGGCGGTAAGTTAGTGGAAGCGGGCTATGCCAACGAATGCTCGGCGGCGCAGCTGGCTGCGGCTATTACACCGCGCACGGCGGCCATTCTGTATATCAAATCTCACCACTGTGTACAGAAAAGCATGCTCAGCGTAGAGCAGGCTGCGGTGGTCGCTCGCACGCATAACCTACCGTTGATCGTCGATGCGGCGGCGGAAGAGGATTTGCAATGTTACTACCGTGTCGGCGCGGACCTGGTCATTTACAGCGGAGCGAAGGCGATCGAAGGGCCAACCAGCGGTCTGGTGATTGGCAAAACGCAGTATGTTGAATGGGTCAAACGCCAGACGGCGGGCATTGGCCGGGCAATGAAGGTCGGCAAAGAAGGCATCCTCGGTTTGACCTGTGCTATCGAACTGTACCTAAGCGCGCAGAAAGAGAGCGGCGCAGAGATGGTAGAAAAAATGACGCCGTTTATAGAGGCGTTGAATGCCCTGAATGGTGTGAGCGCTCGTGTCGTGTGGGACAGTGCAGGGCGTGACATTGCACGTACAGAAATTAAGTTTGACGAAGCGGTAACCGGTATCGCCACGGGCGAACTGGTCGACGCGCTGAAGCAAGGGGAGTATGCGATTTACTTCCGTGGTTACAAAGCCAATGAAGGCATCATTGAGGCGGATGTGCGCAGCGTCGATCGTGCGCAACTGGAGATTGTGGCTCGCCGGATTGCTGAAGTGATTTCGCAGGAGCAAAAAGCATGAAATTAACCCCTAATTTTTACCGCGATCGCGTCTGTCTGAACGTGCTGGCAGGCTCCAAACAGAACGCCCGGGATATTTATGCGGCGGCGGAAGGACACGTGCTGGTTGGCGTGTTGTCAAAAAATTACCCCAACGTCGAAAGCGCGGTTGCGGATATGCGTGAATACGCGGCGCTTATTGACAATGCACTGTCTGTGGGGCTGGGGGCGGGCGATCCGAACCAGTCGGCAATGGTCAGTGAAATTTCCCGCCAGGTGCAGCCTCAGCATGTTAATCAGGTGTTTACCGGCGTGGCAACCAGCCGTGCGTTATTGGGCCAGCAGGATACGGTAGTCAATGGTCTGGTCTCGCCAACGGGGACGCCGGGCAGGGTGAAAATTTCCACCGGTCCGCTAAGCAGCCAGGCACCAGACGGCATTGTGCCGGTTGAAACCGCGATTGCTCTGCTCAAAGATATGGGCGGTAGCTCAATTAAGTACTTTCCGATGGGCGGTCTGAAATGCCGTGACGAATACATCGCGGTCGCGCAGGCCTGCGCCCGCCACGACTTCTGGCTTGAGCCTACCGGCGGTATAGACCTGGAAAATTTCGCGGAAATCCTGCAGATCGCCCTTGATGCTGGAGTGAGCAAAATCATTCCTCACATCTATAGTTCGATTATTGATAAGGTGAGTGGCGATACCCGTCCGCAGGACGTTCGCCAACTGCTGGCGATCACCCGCGCCTGCGTAGGCTAATTAACAGATGAGGAAACTGACGTGAGATTCCCCAACCAACGTTTAGCGCAGCTGTTTGACATGCTGCAAAACGAAGCGCTCCCGCAGGATGAGCTGGCGCAGCGGTTGTCGGTTTCTACACGCACCGTACGTGCGGATATTACGGCGCTAAACGCGCTGCTTACCCAGTACGGCGCGCAGTTTGTTCTCAGCAGGGGCAGCGGTTACCAGCTTAAAATTGATGACCCGGCAAGTTATCACTCCCTGCAAACGCAGCAGCCTGAAACGTTGCTGCGCATCCCGCGAACCAGCCAGGAGCGGGTACACTGGCTGGTGGTCCGTTTTCTGACGTCGGCCTTTTCACTGAAACTTGAAGATTTAGCTGATGAATGGTTTATCAGTCGTGCGACGCTGCAAAACGATATGGCCGAAGTCCGTGAACACCTGCAACGTTATCATCTGACGCTGGAAACACGTCCCCGGCATGGCATGAAGCTGTTCGGCAGCGAGATGGCGATTCGCGCCTGTTTGACCGATCTGCTATGGACGCTGGCGCAGCAGGATCCGCAGCATCCGTTAGTGACGCAAGAGGCGCTGAATGCCGGGATCCCTGAACAGCTACAACCGATTTTACAGGATATTTTTGCCCGTTTTCATATTCGACTGACCGATGAGGGCGAGCTGTTTCTGCGCTTGTACTGTGCGGTGGCTATCCGGCGGATTAGCGAAGGGTATCCACTGCCTGAATTTGCCGCTGAAGAAACTGAACAGGCGGTGTGCCTGGCGGCAAGAGAGATTGCGGGGATTTTGCACCAACTGGCAGACAAGCCGCTTTCCGCGTATGAAGAAAACTGGCTTCAGGTACACATTGCCGCCCGTCAGGTACAGGAGATTGCGCCCAGCGCCATCAATGCCGATGATGACGAAGCGCTGGTCAATTACATCCTGCGTTTTATCAACACCCAGTACAACTACAACCTGCTGAATGACCAGCAATTGCATGCCGATCTGCTGACACATATTAAGACAATGATCACCCGGGTGCGTTACCAGATAATGATCCCTAATCCGTTGCTGGAAAATATTAAACAGCACTACCCGATGGCATGGGATATGACGCTGGCCGCCGTGTCAGGTTGGGGAAAATACACGCCGTATACCATCAGTGAAAATGAGATCGGCTTTCTGGTTCTGCATATTGGCGTTGGGCTGGAACGTAGTTACAACATCGGTTACCAGCGTCAACCGCGTGTGCTGTTGGTCTGTGATGCGGGAAATGCGATGGTGCGGATGATTGAAGCGGTGCTGGCGCGAAAATATCCGCAGATTGATATTGTGGGCACCGTGACGCTACGCGACTACGAACAGCGTGAAAGCATCAGCGAAGACTTCGTTATTTCTACCGCGCGGATCGGTGAAAAAGATAAACCCGTAGTGATGATTGCGCCGTTCCCTACCGATTATCAACTGGAGCAGATTGGCAAACTGGTGCTGGTCGACAGAACCCGTCCGTGGATGCTGAACAAGTTTTTCGATGCCGCCCACTTTCGTATTATCGACGGCACCATGGATCAGCAGACGCTGTTCAAAACGTTATGCCACCAGTTGCAGGATGAAGGTTTTGTCGACGCGGAGTTTCTTGATTCGGTTGTTGAACGTGAGGCCATTGTCAGCACCATGTTGGGCGACAGCATTGCTCTGCCGCATGCGCTCGGCTTGCTGGCAAAGAAAACGGTGGTCTACACCATCCTCGCCCCGCAGGGTATTGCCTGGGGCGATGAAACGGCACACGTGATTTTCTTGCTCGCCATTAGTAAAAGCGAATACGAAGAAGCGATGGCCATCTACGATATCTTTGTCACCTTCCTGCGTGAACGCGCCATGACGCGACTCTGCGCGAGCAGGAATTTCACCGAGTTCAAAACGGTCGCGATGGAGTGCGTGAGTCGTTTTTGAGAGGCGGAAAACAGAACGTCTACCGCCGGAAAATTATCGCAAATGATGTACCACCTGGTTGCTGCTACCGCGCCAGATAAGCGCCGGGTCTTTAAGATCCTGCACAAATTTGCCATCAACCAGCACGTTGATGAGATCCACCACCTGCATCTGCGCGGCATTGAGTTCATCGAGCTTGTAACCGGTCCACACCCAAATATCTTTCCCCGGACACTCAGCGCGAATACGTTGTACCAGTTGCAGAATATCCGGCACGTTTTGCGGGTGCAGCGGATCGCCGCCGGACAGCGAAATCCCCTGACGATGAATGCGCGTGTCGTTCAGATCGGCAACGATCTTGTCTTCCATCTCTTTGGTGAATGGCAGACCGGAGTTTAACCGCCATGTGCTTTTGTTATAGCAGCCAGGGCATTCATGCACGCACCCGGAAACAAACAAGGTGCAGCGGGTGCCGGGGCCGTTAACGATATCGACGGGATAATATTGGTGGTATTGCATAGAAGATGTCCAGAAAGCATGTAGGCCGGATAAGGTGCTTGCACCGCATCCGGCAACATTGTGATGCCTGATGGCGACGCGATTGCGTCTTATCAGGCCTACGGCCTTTGCAAACGGAAATTAACCTATCTGCCCGTTACCTAAATGCTTAACGCGGCGCTTCACTTCTTCCTGCTTACCGGCGTTAAACGGACGGGCGTCCGGGCTGCCTAAGTAGCCGCATACGCGACGGGTTACCGATACGCGCGCGGCGTCGTGGTTACCACATTTCGGGCAGGTGAAGCCTTTGCTGGTGCATTCGAACTCACCAGTAAAGCCACATTCGTAGCACTCATCGATTGGCGTGTTGGTCCCGTAATACGGCACGTGCTGGTAGCTGTAATCCCACACGTCTTCCAGCGCTTTCAGGTTGTGCTGAATGTTCGGGTACTCGCCGTAGCAAATGAAGCCTCCGCTTGCCAGCGGCGGGTACGGCGCTTCGAAGTCGATTTTGTCGTATGGGTTCACCTTCTTCTCTACATCAAGGTGGAAGCTGTTGGTGTAGTAACCTTTGTCGGTTACGCCTGGTACCACACCAAATTCGGCGGTATCGAGACGGCAGAAGCGGTCACACAGGTTTTCGCTTGGCGTGCTGTACAGGCTGAAACCGTAGCCGGTTTCGTCTTTCCACTGATCAACAGCCTGACGCAGACGTTCGACAATGGCGATACCTTTGGCGCGCAGCTCTTCGCTGTCGTACAGGTGCTTATCACCAAACAGCGCGTTGATGGTCTCGTGAATGCCGATGTAACCCAGAGAGATGGATGCGCGGCCATTTTTAAAGATTTCAGACACATCATCGTCCGCTTTCAGGCGAACACCGCAGGCACCTTCCATATACAGGATTGGCGCAACGCGGGCTTTCACACCTTCCAGACGCGCGATACGGGTCATCAGCGCTTTACGTGCCAGAATCAGACGGTCGTCGAGCAGTTTCCAGAAGGTGGCTTCGTCACCATGGGCTTCCAGCGCGATGCGTGGCAGGTTCAGGCTAATAACGCCAAGGTTGTTGCGTCCGTCGTGAATCTGTTCGCCGTTCTCGTTTTCCCAGACGCCGAGGAAGCTACGGCAGCCCATTGGGGTTTTGAACGAACCGGTGACTTTCACTACCTGATCGTAGTTCAGGATATCCGGGTACATACGCTTGCTTGCGCATTCCAGCGCCAGCTGTTTAATGTCGTAGTTTGGATCGCCAAACTTGTGGTTCAGACCGTCACGAATCGCGAATACCAGTTTCGGGAAGACGGCTGTTTTACGATTTTTACCCAGTCCCGCGATGCGGTTACGCAGAATGGATTGCTGGATCAAACGTGATTCCCAGCTGGTTCCCAGGCCAAAACCAAAGGTGACGAATGGCGTCTGACCATTAGCGGTATGCAGGGTATTCACTTCATACTCAAGGGACTGGAATGCGTCGTAGCACTCTTTCTCGGTACGGGAATGTGCATAACCGTCAGCATCCGGGATCTGCCACTCTTCAGCGGTTTTACGGTGTTTATTAAAGCTCTCGGTCACGAAGGGCGCGAGGACTTCATCAATACGGTTAATGGTGGTGCCGCCATAAATATGGCTGGCAACCTGCGCGATGATTTGTGCAGTGACGGCGGTTGCGGTCGAGATGGATTTTGGCGGCTCAATCTCCGCGTTACCCATCTTAAAGCCCTGTGTCAGCATACCTTTCAGGTCGATCAGCATGCAGTTAAACATCGGGAAGAACGGCGAGTAGTCGAGGTCGTGATAGTGAATATCACCACGCTCGTGTGCCTGGACGACATCACGCGGCAGCAGGTGCTGGCGTGCATAATGTTTGGCGACGATACCCGCCAGCAGGTCACGCTGGGTCGGGATCACTTTGCTGTCTTTGTTGGCATTTTCATTCAGCAGAGCAGAGTTGGTTTGCTCAACCAGACCACGAATTTCCTGGTTCAGACGGCCACGTTTTTCACGCTGTATATCACGGTCGTGGCGATATTCGATGTACGCACGGGCGAGTTGTTTGTACGGACCAGACATCAGTTGGTTTTCTACCGCGGTCTGGATCTCGTTGATATCGACCTGGCTGCGCTCATTCATCTGACTGCTAACGACTTCTGCGACGGTGGCACAGTAATCTGCGTCATCGACTCCCGCTGCTTTAGCTGCACGCAGAATGGCTTCTTTGATGCGCTCTGATTTAAACGGCACTTTACAGCCATCTCGTTTCATCACATGCGGTGTCATGATCACTCCATATTTATAAGAACAGGTTATCCACAGAGGTTGGGGAAGCGGCCATGGGTTTATTCATCTATCAGGCCAATGACTTCCCGCAATCCCGACCCACTTTATCCACAATTCCACCGCTAACCGGGGAAATGTCGTTGTAGCAATTGTAGTCGATTAATACAACATATTGGGTCGGCGTGCATTTTAAGTTCTATATGTAGTGATTTGCATCAAGGATGTTTACGATTTATTTGATGTAGCGCAAAGTAAAAACTGGAGCGTACAGATGACGGGCACTGCAGCCGATTGTAAATTGTGGCAAGAAAAATCTGATTAATTATTCAACAAAAACAGGAAGGTAAGTCAGACATCTTCGGTGAAGCCCGGTAGCGCTATCCGTACCGGGCTCAAAGCCAATTGCAAGCTATTTTTGCAGCCACCAGATGGCTTCAAAAGGACGTAATGTCATATCGCCTGGCTGGCTGGCGACCTCGGCGTAGTTGTGCATCATCACCTGCCAGTTTCCCTGGGTGTCAGCGGGTTGCCAGGGCTGGAAGGTGTTGCTCAGGTTGGCAATGACCAGAAGCCGCTGCCCTTGCCACTCGCGCTGATAGCACCATATGTGCGGGCTGTCAGGTAGCAGATCCTGGTAATCACCCCAGGTGAGAACCGGCTCCGCTTTACGCAATGCGATCAGCTTCTGATAGGTATAGAACACCGAGTCGTCATCATTCAGCGCCGCTGCGACATTGATATCCGCTGCGTTGTCGCACAGATTGATCCATGGTTCACCCTGCGTGAAGCCTGCGTGTTTGCTGGCATCCCATTGCATCGGCGTGCGGCTGTTATCACGGGATTTACTGGCCAGAATCGTCAGTAATTCGTCGGCATCGCGTCCCTGCGCATTCAGCTCAGCGAACATGTTATGGCTTTCCACGTCGCGATAATCGGTTATCTGGCGGAAGTGTGGGTTGGTCATGCCAATCTCTTCCCCCTGATAGATATAAGGCGTGCCCTGCATACCGTGCAGCACCATGGCCAGCATTTTGGCGGCAGGAACGCGGTATTTCTCTTCATCGCCAAAACGCGAAACGATACGTGGCTGATCGTGATTACACCAGAACAGCGCGTTCCAGGCGACGTTGTGCATGCCTTGCTGCCAGTGGCGGAACAGGGTTTTTAGCGCCAGATAGTCGGGTTTTGCTAGCGTCCATTTCTCTCCATTGGGGTAATCCACTTTCAGATGGTGGAAGTTAAAGGTCATCGACAGCTCACTACCATCCTGGGCGGCGTATTGCTGGCAATGTTCCAGCGTAGTGGATGACATTTCTCCCACCGTCATCAGGTTGCGTGGGGTAAAGACATCGCGGTTCATCTCACGCAAAAATTCATGTGCGCGTGGACCGTCGGTATAAAAACGGCGTCCATCACCGTCTGGATCGTTCGGGAAGTCCTGATCTTTAGAGATAAGATTCACCACGTCGAGACGCAGACCGTCCACGCCGCGATCGGCCCAGAACTCGCACACTTTTTTCAGCTCAGCGCGAACCGCCGGGTTTTCCCAGTTCAGATCGGCCTGCTCTGGGGCAAAGAGGTGCAGGTAATACTGCTCGCTTTCGGCGTGCCAGCTCCAGGCACTGCCGCCAAATTTGGAGCGCCAGTTGTTCGGGCTGGCCTCTGACGTGCCATCGCGCCAGAAATAAAACTGACGATACGGGCTGTTTTTATCCAGAGCGTCACGAAACCAGGCGTGCTGTGTTGAAGTATGGTTAAGCACCATATCAAGGATAATACGGATGCCGCGCGCTTTTGCCTGCGTGACCAGTTCGTCAAAGTCTGCAAGCGTACCGTAGGCCGGATCGACGGACATATAGTTAGCGACGTCATAGCCGTTATCAACTTGCGGTGAAATGTAGAATGGCGTCAGCCAGATAGCATCGACCCCCAGTTTCTGCAGGTAGTCGAGACGCTGCGTCACACCGCGCAAATCACCGGTACCGCTACCGGTGGTGTCCTGAAAACTCTTGGGGTAAATTTGATAAATAACGCCGTTTTGCCACCAGTGTGGAATATTCATTGCTGTTTCCTGGAGATACGATGGGGCGCAACTGCGCCCCGAAGAAAAGTCAGACAATCTGTAAGGTGCCCTGACGGTATTTACGCTGGTAGATGAACGAAGTCAGTACCATCGGGATAACAATGGAAATCACCATCGCCAGACCAAATACCTGCCAGTACGTTGGCTGAATGGAGAGGATGCCAGGCAAGCCGCCGACGCCAATGCCGTTTGCCATCACGCCGTTCAGGCCGCACAACAGCCCAGCAAGGCCCGAACCAATCATTGCGCACAGCATCGGGAAGCGATATTTCAGGTTGATGCCGTACATCGCGGGTTCAGTTACCCCCAGATAGGCGGAGATCGCAGCAGGAACGGAGATTTCACGCTCATTGTGTTTACGACTGGAGATAATGATGCCGACCACCGCAGAGGCCTGAGCGATGTTAGACAGCGCAATCAGCGGCCATACCGGTGTGCCGCCCATGCTCTGGATCATCTGCATATCGATAGCCAGCGTGGTCTGATGTACACCGGTGATCACCAGCGGGGCATACAGGAAGCCGAACAATGCTGCGCCAATCGGGGCAAAGCTGCCGGTCAGCAGATGGCGGACGGCAAACGCGACACCGTCGCCGATCATGCGGCCAAATGGACCGATAAAGGCATGGGCGAGAAACACGGCCAGGATCAGCGAACATACCGGGACGATGACCAGGTACAGATAATCCGGGACGATGCGTTTCATCCGCGTTTCAATAAAGCCGAGCGCCAGGCCCGCCAGCAGCGCCGGAATAACCTGCGCCTGGTAGCCCACTTTCTCGATACTGAACAGGCCGAAGTTCCACACTTCCGGTACCTGCTGGCCGAGCAAATAGGCGTTCATCAGTTGCGGAGAAACCAGCGTGACGCCCAGCACGATGCCGAGGATCGGCGTACCGCCCATTTTCTTCACGGCAGACCAACAAATCCCCACCGGCAGATAGAAGAAGATCGCTTCGCCAATCAGCCACAAGAAGTCGTAGAGCGTTTTGAGCGAGGGATGCATCTGCGCCAGCGTCTGCCCGTTGCTCATCGGCACATCGCCGATGACGTTACGAAAACCTAAGATCAAACCACCGCTGATCAGCGCAGGGAGCAGTGGGAAGAAGATCTCCGCGAAGTGAGAAATCAACTGCTCGTGCCACTTCATGTTCTGCCGCGCCGCTTTCTTTGCCTGCTCTTTGTCGGCACTGGCTTGTCCGGTGGTCGCCAACAGCGCCTTGTAGTAATCACCTACCTCAGTGCCGATCACGACCTGAAACTGCCCGGCGTTGGTGAAGCAGCCTTTGACCATCGGTAGCTGTTCGATCTCTTTCGGTCTGGCATTCGCGGGTTGATTCAACACAAAACGCAGGCGCGTAATGCAGTGACTCACCGTGGCGATATTGTCGCGCCCGCCAACCAGCTCTATCAGCCGGTCGATATCCGCTTGTTTTACTTTGCTCATGATGACGTGTGTTCCCCGTAGGTCGGATTAGACGCTTTCGCGACGTCATCCGGCAGCTGTCTCGTTGTTGGTGCCAGAGTATATCGTCGGTGAATATTTAAAAATGGGAACGTTCCCGAAACGCAGCGAAGATCACAAATTAGTGCTCAGAAAGCGATCAGGAGAGGGTGGCAGGAATGACGATTTGCCGCAGTTCGCTGCGGCCGTTGATCTGTTCGATCAGCTGTAACGCCGCTTGCCGCCCTGCTTCAGCGTAACCGGGATCGACGGTTATGATCTCCGGATGGAGGAATTTCATCAGCGGCGTATTACCGACGCTTGCCAGTTGCAGGTTGTCGATTCGCTGTTCCTGCAGATATTTGCTGACACCAAGGGCAAGCGTGTCCGTTGCACAGACTAACGCGGTGGTTTCCGGCGTAATAACATCGGCGGCATGCTCATAGCCCTGCTTCATGGCAAGACCAGGCAGAGCAGCGGCAGGATGCAGCTTATGCTTCTTGCAGAAGGTCAGGTAGGCCTCATGACGGCGCTTACCGGTGGTGACATCGCTATGGGGGACGCCAAGGAAACTGATATGACGATGTTCGCGATCGTACAGACGCTGCATCAGGGTATGAATGGCACCTTCGTCGTCATAACAGACGGAGGCAAAGCCTTTGGCATCCCTGGCCAGCAGCACCAGAGAGTCCTGCCAGGAGGTGAGCATGGTTTCCGTTACGCCGGTAAAACCAAACAGCACCACCCCATCAATGTTGCGACGTTTAAGCATTCCCAGATGTTCTTCTACCAGCTCAGGTGAGAACTGGCTTTCCATCATAATCGGATCGTAACCCTGCTCATAAAAGGCGGGCAGCATGGTCTGCACCGCGAGGTTTTCTGAAAGTGAGTCCAGACGTGTGACGATAATCGCCACGACTTTGTCGCTTTGCCCACGCATGGCACGTGCGGAGCGGGAAGGGGAGAAACCGTGCTGATTCATCACTGCTTCAACACGTTCACGGGTGCGTTCGCTAACGCCGCTTTCGTTGTTGAGCACGCGGGAAACCGTTGATTTCCCCACGCCGCTTAAGCGGGCGATGTCTTTAATAGTCAGCCGATTTTGCATCCTGTTTTCCCGTTGCGCACTTTTTCAGTTATACCAAAGAGAGTAACTTTACTCATGTGGAGTGCAATGGGCAAAGTCTGCTTTAAACCGTTCACCCTTCAGGCGATGTGTATACGTTTGGTTTAGTTTCCGTGCTGTATCATACCGCCATAATTGTCACAAACCTTATGGTTTTCTGCGTATAATCCGCAGCGCTTATCATTCACTTACCGGAGGCTATATGGATCCCGATCCCACCCCTCTCCCTAAATGGAGAACCCCCCTTCTCCGGTAAGCCTGTTTTCACTGTCTTACCGGAGCTGTAAGACAGTGACGTTCTGACGTCCCTGTTGTGATTTTAAAATTGCCACCAGGCAAGGCTTTGCCACGCCTGAAGGATTTACTGCGCCCGCTTATACTGGTGCAGAGGGACTGCCTATGTTCAAAAATATAACCCGCCAGCTGTTTGCCCGGCTTAACCGCCATTTGCCGCATCGTTTGGTGCATCGCGATCCGTTGCCTAATGCGCAGACTGTTGCCAGCACGCCGATCCCACCGTCACTCAGTGAACATTGCCTGAAGATGGCGCTGATGGATGAAGAGGCGCTGTGGAAAACGTTTGATGCGCATCCGGAAGGATTGAATGCCGCAGAAGTGGAGAGCGCCCGCGAAAAGCATGGTGAAAACCAATTGCCGACGCAAAAGCCATTGCCGTGGTGGGTTCATCTGTGGGTCTGCTACCGCAACCCGTTTAATATTCTGCTGACTATTCTGGGCGGCATTTCTTATGCCACCGAAGATCTGTTTGCTGCGGGCGTCATCGCCTTGATGGTGTGTATCTCAACGCTGCTGAATTTTGTGCAGGAGGCGCGTTCCACCAAAGCGGCGGATGCGCTGAAAGCGATGGTCAGCAATACCGCAACCGTCCTGCGTGTCATCAACGAAAAAGGGGAGAACGGCTGGGTTGAACTGCCGATCGATCAGCTGGTTCCTGGCGATATTATTAAGCTGGCAGCCGGCGATATGATCCCGGCCGATTTACGTATCGTCCAGGCGCGCGATCTGTTTGTGGCGCAGGCTTCGCTGACCGGTGAGTCTTTGCCGGTTGAGAAAGTGGCGACAAGCCGTGACCCGCAGCAAAGCAACCCGCTGGAGTGCGATACCCTGTGTTTTATGGGCACTAATGTGGTGAGCGGAACGGCACAGGCCATTGTCATTGCCACCGGGGCGAACACCTGGTTTGGACAACTGGCAGGCCGCGTCAGCGAGCAGGAAAGCGAGCAAAATGCCTTCCAGAAAGGGATCAGCCGCGTCAGCATGTTGTTGATCCGTTTTATGCTGGTGATGGCGCCCATTGTCCTCATCATCAACGGCTACACCAAAGGTGACTGGTGGGAAGCGGCGCTGTTTGCGCTGTCTGTCGCGGTGGGGCTGACCCCGGAAATGCTGCCAATGATCGTCACCTCAACGCTGGCGCGCGGGGCGGTGAAGCTGTCCAAACAGAAGGTTATCGTCAAACACCTCGATGCCATCCAGAACTTTGGCGCGATGGATATTCTGTGCACCGATAAAACCGGTACTCTGACTCAGGATAAAATAGTGCTGGAGAATCATACCGATATCTCCGGTAAGCCCAGCGAACACGTCCTGTATTCCGCGTGGCTGAACAGCCATTATCAGACCGGGCTGAAGAATCTGCTGGATACGGCGGTTCTCGAAGGTGTGGATGAAGAATCTGCCCGTCAGCTCTCTACCCGCTGGCAGAAAATTGATGAGATCCCGTTTGATTTTGAGCGTCGTCGGATGTCGGTGGTGGTCGCTGAAGAAACCGATGTGCATCAACTGGTGTGCAAAGGCGCGTTGCAGGAGATCCTCAGTGTTTGCACCCAGGTGCGTCATAACGGTGAAATTGTCCCGTTGGATGAGAACATGCTGCGCCGGGTGAAACGCGTTACCGATACGCTGAACCGCCAGGGGCTGCGCGTGGTGGCGGTGGCGACGAAATACCTGCCTGCGCGTGAGGGCGATTACCAACGTATTGATGAGTCAGACCTGATCCTTGAAGGCTATATCGCCTTCCTCGATCCACCGAAAGAAACGACCGCACCGGCGCTGAAAGCCCTGAAAGCCAGCGGTATTACGGTGAAAATTCTCACCGGTGACAGCGAGCTGGTGGCGGCGAAAGTGTGTCATGAAGTGGGTCTGGATGCAGGTGATGTGGTGATCGGCAGCAGCATCGAAGGGTTAAACGACGACGAGCTGGCAAAACTGGCTCAGCGTACCACGCTGTTTGCTCGCCTGACGCCAATGCACAAAGAGCGCATTGTCACACTGCTCAAGCGTGAAGGTCACGTAGTGGGCTTTATGGGCGATGGTATCAACGATGCCCCGGCGCTGCGCGCGGCGGACATTGGTATTTCCGTTGATGGTGCGGTTGATATTGCGCGTGAAGCGGCAGACATCATCCTGCTGGAAAAGAGCCTGATGGTGCTGGAAGAAGGGGTGATCGAAGGGCGTCGTACCTTCTCGAACATGCTGAAGTACATCAAAATGACGGCCAGTTCCAACTTTGGTAACGTGTTTAGCGTGCTGGTGGCGAGCGCATTTCTGCCGTTCCTGCCGATGTTGCCGCTGCACTTACTGATTCAGAACCTGCTGTACGATGTATCCCAGGTGGCGATTCCGTTTGATAACGTTGATGAAGAGCAGATTAAAAAGCCGCAGCGCTGGAACCCTGCCGAGCTGGGACGCTTTATGATCTTCTTTGGACCGATCAGCTCTATCTTCGATATTCTGACATTTTGCCTGATGTGGTTCGTTTTCCATGCCAATACGCCAGAACATCAGACGTTGTTCCAGTCAGGCTGGTTCGTGGTCGGTCTGTTGTCGCAAACGCTGATTGTGCATATGATCCGTACCCGTCGCGTGCCGTTCATCCAGAGCCGCGCCGCATGGCCGTTGATGCTGATGACGCTGGTGGTAATGGTGGTGGGCATTGCGTTACCGTTCTCGCCATTGGCCAGCTACCTGCAATTGCAGGCATTGCCGCTGAGCTACTTCCCGTGGCTGATTGCGATTCTGGCAGGCTACATGACATTAACCCAGTTAGTGAAAGGTTTTTATAGCCGTCGTTACGGCTGGCAATAACCGCTAAACGTCTCAACAGGATGGTGTTAACACCATCCTGCATTTCTCTTCTTCATTCGAAGATATTCCTCCGTAATATTGTTGTTTTATTTTTATTGAAATACTAACGCGGCTAATTAGTCTAAAACCGCGTCCTTTGCGTTGCTTTTCTATCAGGAAAACGATCTGCGTTGCAAAAATGAAACAGTGTGCTAAAAATTATAGAGCTTAGTTTTTTTTTGTGAAGGCAGTCATCGAAATAAATTGTTACACCAGTTAGTCTGCACCGGTAACGTCGTTAAGAAAGTTTCTCGCTGCCCATTTTTAATTCCGGCAGTCATTTGCTCTGCAAGCTATTCCTGTTAATGGATATTATGAACTTCTGGAGAAGGACAAATGAAACTGACAAAAAACCTGATAAGTCTGTGTATTGGTGCTTCGGTATTACTGGCCAGCCATTCAACGTTGGCACAAACCTTCCGCGCCGCAGACGTGCATCCGGCTGATTACCCGAACGTGGTGGCAGTGAAACACATGGGGGAAAAGCTCAGCGCGGCGACCGATGGTCGTCTGGAGATTAAAACATTTCCAGGTGGCGTGTTAGGTGATGAAAAACAGATGATTGAACAGGCACAATTAGGCGCTATTGATATTATTCGCGTCTCGATGACACCTGTCGCTGCTATTCTCCCTGAAATTAACGTATTTACACTGCCGTATATTTTCCGTGATGAAGACCATCTGCATAAGGTTCTCGACGGCATGATCGGCCAGGAAATTGGCGACCGTCTGACGGCCAATACCAAATCACGGCTGGTGTTCCTCGGCTGGATGGATGCGGGGACGCGTAACCTGATCACTAAAAACCCGGTGGTGAAACCGGAAGATTTACACGGTATGAAGATCCGCGTTCAAGGGAGTCCGATAGCGCTGGATACCCTGAAAGCGATGGGCGCTAACTCCGTTGTAATGGGCGTCAGTGAAGTCTTTAGCGGCATGCAGACAGGGGTTATTGATGGAACGGAAAATAACCCACCGACGTTTGTCGCGCACAACTATTTACCTGTCGTTAAAAACTACACCTGGAGCAAACATTTTATTATTCCTGAATTATTTCTTTTCTCGAAAGCGAAATGGGATAAATTGAAAAAAGAAGATCAGGATCTCATTATTAAGCTCGCTAAAGAAGCCCAGGTAGAGCAACGCAAACTTTGGCAGGATTATAATGCGAAATCACTGGAAACGATGAAAGCCAACGGCGTTCAGTTCCACGATATTGATACGGACTATTTCTATAAAGCCACTCAGTCAGTGCGGGATAATTACGGTAAAGAACACCAGGATTTGATCAAGCGTATTCAGGATGTGCAGTAGTTCATCGGGCGGATGATATCCGCCTGAATCATTTGATTAATTCGAGGTGATGATTATGGGTGAATGCTATTCATCGGTAATGGATTTTCTTTATCGGGTCTCAATGTGGATTGCCGGTGTGGCATTATTGGTGATGGTTGCCATTATACCGATTGGGATATTCGCACGTTATGTCCTGAACAATGCCCTGTCATGGCCTGAACCCGTCGCTATTCTCTGCATGGTGACATTCACCTTTATTGGTGCTGCGGTAAGTTATCGCGCAGGCTCGCATATCGCAGTCAGTATGGTCACTGATCGCCTGGGTGAAAGCGCCCGCCGTTATTGCTTTATTGTCGCGGATATCATGCTGGCGGCGATAAGCCTGTTTATCCTCTGGTACGGAACCAATCTGTGTCTTGAGCTGTGGGATCAACCCGTTGCGGAATTCCCGATTTTAAGCGCCGGGCAAAACTATCTTCCGCTGCCAATTGGCTCTGCTATCACGCTGCTCTTTATTGTTGAGAAGATCTGCCGTGGCCCGCAGTACCAGCGTCCTGTTGTCATGCTGGGTTCGACCAGCTAATTACCGCCCCCATTTCATTAAGGAAAGCAGATGGATGCATTTATTCTCGTCTTTACGCTTGGCATCATGCTGGCGATTGGGGTACCGGTAGCGTACGCGGTAGGGATTAGCGCCATCATTGGTGCCTGGTACATTGATATCCCACTGGAAGCGGTGATGATCCAACTGACCAGTGGCGTGAACAAGTTCTCCCTGCTGGCGATCCCGTTCTTTATTCTGGCTGGCGCGATCATGGCCGAAGGCGGAATTGCGCGTCGGTTAGTGAATTTTGCCTACATTTTTGTTGGTTTTATTCGCGGAGGCTTGTCACTGGTCAACATCGTGGCATCGACCTTTTTTGGCGCAATCTCAGGATCGTCGGTGGCAGACACCGCTTCCATCGGTTCGGTGATGATCCCGGAGATGGATAAAAAAGGTTACCCTCGCGACTTTGCCGCGGCGGTGACCGCCAGCGGTTCGGTGCAGGCAATCCTTACGCCGCCCAGCCATAACTCGGTTATCTACTCGCTGGCAACGGGTGGGACGGTGTCGATTGCCGCGCTATTTATCGCCGGGATCCTGCCGGGCCTGCTGTTAAGCTTGAGCCTGATGGTGATGTGCGTGGCGTTTGCCCATAAACGCGGCTATCCAAAAGGCGAGCGCGTGCCGTTTCGCCAGGCGCTGAAGATTTTCGTCGATACGCTGTGGGGATTGATGACGGTGGTGATCATCATGGGGGGGATCCTGTCGGGCATCTTTACCGCGACGGAATCCGCGGCGATTGCCTGCCTGTGGGCCTTCTTCGTCACCATGTTTATCTATCGCGACTATAAATGGTCTGAACTGCCGAAGCTGATGTTCCGCACGGTGAAAACAGTCACCATCGTGATGATCCTGATTGGTTTTGCTGCCGCGTTTGGCGCTGTCATGACCTACATGCAGTTGCCGATGCGCATCACCGACGCGTTCACCAGTATCTCGGATAACAAATACGTCATCCTGATGTGCATTAACATTATGCTGCTGCTGATTGGTACGCTGATGGATATGGCGCCGCTGATCCTGATCCTGACACCGGTCCTGCTGCCAGTGACCAACGCGCTCGGTATTGATCCGGTTCATTTCGGGATGATCATGTTGGTGAACTTAGGGATCGGGTTGATTACGCCGCCGGTAGGGTCGGTGCTGTTTGTCGCCAGCGCGGTGAGTAAGCAGAAGATTGAACAAGTGGTGAAGGCGATGCTGCCGTTCTACCTCGTCCTGTTCCTGGTGCTGATGTTGGTAACGTACATTCCGGCGATTTCGTTGTTCCTGCCGAAACTGTTTGGTGTGCTGTGATAAATGCCCGGTGGCGCTCGCGCTTACCGGGCCTACAAATTACGCTTCCATTGGCCGGATAAGGCGAAACCGCCATCCGGCACAAGGAAACTTAGCGACGAACGGCGATCGCTTCAATCTCGATTTTCACGTCTTTCGGCAGACGAGCAACTTCCACGCAAGAACGCGCCGGGAAAGTCGCGTTGTGCTCAGTGAAGAACGCTTCGTAGGTGGCGTTGACGGTTGCGAAATCGTTCAGGTCTTTAACGAATACGGTAGTTTTTACGATATCGCCCACTTTCAGGCCTGCTGCTTCAACGATAGCTTTTACGTTTTCCAGCGACTGACGCGCCTGAGCGGACACGTCTTCCGCTACGGCACCGGTTTTCGGATCGACCGGGATCTGACCGGAAGTGATTACCATGCTACCCAGGTCAACGCCCTGAACGTATGGGCCGATAGCGGCTGGTGCATTTTCCGTCGCAATAGTTTTGCTCATGATATCTCCAGATGAACTGCAGTATTAAGGTGTTAGCCATTATAGAGAGGCAACATTTCAATACCAACCGCAATTAGTTGGCCAGCACCACATAATGCGAAAACTCTTTTTCACAGTATTTGCATTTGAGCGCGATATCATCAGCGCGTTTTTTCACTGAAAAGCTGGAGGAAACCGGTTCAGCATGGCTGATGCAGTTGCTGTTCGGGCAGACCAGCACGTTGTCGATTCGTTCCGGCAGGCTCGGACGTGATTTACCCACCACGTCATAATCGTCAATGCGGTTCACCGTCGCCTGTGGCGCGTACAGAGAAAGCTGGTTAACTTGCTCATCGGTCAGGAAGGTGTTTTCAATTTTAATCAGGTCTTTACGACCCATTTCGCCTGACGGCAGGTTCAGACCGATGGTGATACGCTGATCGGTTTCTGTCAGCTTGAACAGCGTCAGCAGTTTAAAACCAACCTGTGCGGGAATATGGTCAATCACGGTGCCGCGTTTGATGGCTTCAACCTGCAGTTTGTTATCGTGTGTCATCTTTTTTTCTCCCTTACAGTGCCAGTTCGCTATTCAGTACCAGTGCCAGTAACGCCTGGCGGGCGAAGATGCCGTTGCCAGCCTGCTGGAAATACCAGGCGTGCGGCGTCTTATCGACATCGGTGGTGATCTCATCGATACGCGGCAGTGGGTGCAACACTTTCATGTTCGCTCTGGCACCATTCAGGTCGCTTGCACGCAGGACGAACTGTGCTTTCACGTTGGCGTATTCGGAAGGGTCCAGACGTTCTTTTTGCACGCGGGTCATGTAGAGAATATCAACCTCTGCCATAACCTCTTCGATGGTGCCGTGCAGGCTCCAGGCGATACCTTTTTCATTTAGCATGTCCAGAATGTATTGCGGCATGGCCAACGCATCCGGGGCGATGAAGTAGAAGCGGTTGCCTTCGAATTTCGCCAGTGCCTGGGTCAGGGAGTGGACGGTACGACCATACTTCAGGTCACCCACCATGGCGATTTGCAGATTGTCCAGGCGGCCCTGGGTTTCCTGAATGGTGAACAGGTCCAGCAGCGTTTGGGTGGGATGCTGGTTCGACCCATCGCCTGCGTTCAGTACCGGCACGTTGCCGGAGAACTCTGTGGCCAGACGGGCAGCACCTTCCTGCGGATGACGCATCACAATGGCGTCAACATAGGTACTGATGACGGAAATGGTATCAGCCAGCGTTTCACCTTTTTTGCCCAGTGATGTGTTGCTGCTGTCAGAGAAACCCACCACGCTGGCACCCAGGCGGTGCATCGAGGTTTCAAAGGATAAACGGGTGCGCGTCGATGCCTCAAAGAAGCAGCTGGCTATCACCTTATGCTTTAGCAGCTCCGGCTGTGGGTTGGCTTTCAGTTTCGCCGCTGTCGCGAGAACCAGATTGAGGTCATCGCGGCTGAGGTCATTTATGGAAATGATGTGTTTTTGATAGAGCGGGTTAGCCATGTTTATCTCCTGACACCTGGGCAAAAAAAAGCCCCTCAATTGAGGGGCTTGGAATGGATGATCAACGGAAAGAAAAACGGCAGGCCAGCGTCCTTTTTCAGACGCGGTAAGACAAAATGTCGTACACACTGAACCATACATCCTCCCGGCAAATTGTCCGCGATTATACTCAGCTCCGTTATGGGATCAAGCGAAAAATGCACAATTTATTCATCGCAAACGATTCTCATGAATATTCATGCACCCTGCCGGGTGATCGGCTACGTTGAGATAAACATGCGTTGACGCAAAATATCAGCAAATAGCAGTGGTATGGCAGACGGTTTTTTCGTATAACAACTAAAATGAAACATTGTTTTAATTAAGGGGTTTGAGATGATTGTCGGCAATATTCACAACCTGGATGTCTGGCTGCCAGAAGAGCTGCGTCAGGCGATTGAACACATCAAGGCGCACGTGACGGATGCGACGGAAAAGGGTAAGCATGACATCGACGGTGATCGTCTGTTTTATCTGATTGCAGAAGATATGACGGAGCCGTTTGCCCAGCGCCGCGCTGAGTATCACGCCCGTTATCTGGATATTCAGATCCTGCTCAAAGGCCAGGAAGGCATGACCTTCAGTACACAGCCTGCGGGCGCGCCGGAAACCGACTGGCTGGCGGATAAAGATATCGCCTTCGTGGCGGAAGGGGTACAGGAGAAAACGGTCGTGCTGAACGAAGGTGACTTCGTGGTGTTCTATCCGGGTGAAGTGCATAAACCGCTGTGTGCAGTCGGGTCGCCGGCACTGGTGCGCAAAGCCGTGGTGAAAATGCGGGTGGCATAAGCGTGATTGCCGGGTGCGGCTTCGCCTTGCCCGGCCAACGGGAGCGCGGTTGTAGGCCGGATAAGATGCTTAGCATCGCCATCCGGCATATGCCTTCACTTCGCTAATGTCGCCACCATCACCGCTTTGATGGTGTGCATCCGGTTTTCCGCCTGAGAGAATACGATACTGGCGGGGGATTCAAAGACCTCATCGGTCACTTCCATACCGCCGTGCAAACCATACTCTTGTGCCATTTGTTTACCCAGCACGGTCTGATCGTCATGAAACGCGGGCAGACAGTGCAGGAACTTCACCTGTGGATTACCCGTCAGCGCCATCATCGCGCTATTAACCTGATAGTTACGCAGCAGCGCAATACGCTCTGCCCACTTCTCTTTTGCTTCGCCCATCGAGACCCAAACGTCGGTGTAGATAAAGTCCGCACCTTTTACACCTGTGGCAACGTCTTCGGTCAGCGTAATATTACCGCCATTTTTCTGTGCCAGCGCCTTGCACTCCGCCACCAGGCTCTCTTCAGGCCAGCACGCTTGTGGTGCAACCAGGCGTAGATCCAGCCCGGTTAACGCGGCGGCTTCCAGCATGGAATTACCCATATTGTTGCGGGCATCACCGGTATAGACCAGCGTCATCTCATTAAACGCTTTACCCGGCAGGTGTTCCTGCATAGTTAACAGATCCGCCAGCAACTGAGTGGGGTGAAACTCGTCGGTTAATCCGTTCCATACCGGAACTCCGGCATATTCCGCCAGCGTCTCGACAATCTCCTGACCGTGACCCCGATACTGAATACCGTCGTACATACGACCGAGTACGCGGGCGGTGTCTTTGATCGACTCTTTATGACCAATCTGGCTGCCGCTTGGCCCGAGATACGTCACGCGAGCACCCTGATCGTATGCGGCAACTTCGAAAGAGCAACGGGTACGAGTCGAGTCTTTTTCGAAGATGAGCGCAATGTTTTTACCGGTGAGCTTAGCGACCTCAGTACCGTTTTTCTTATCTGCCTTGAGCTGTGCGGCGAGCTGTAGCAGTGACGTGAGTTCAGCAGAGGTGAAATCGAGCAATTTCAAAAAGTGCTTCTGATAAAACGCAGACATGGTTCCCTCGCATGGCTTAAGCCATTTATTGAATTAAAATTCAATTTATATGGATGTTTATTCATTTGCAACCTTGTTTAACAAATCTTTCCTGGAAAGGTGGAGGCAATGTCAGCGGTATGTGACAATAAGAGTATCGGCAGGACATTATGAGGAACGAGCCATGGCAAACCCGGAACTACTGGAAGAGCAGCGTGAAGAAACACGCTTGATTATTGAAGAGTTACTCGAAGATGGCAGCGACCCTGATGCGCTGTACACCATCGAACATCACCTTTCCGCGGATGACTTTGAAACCCTGGAAAAAGCGGCAGTAGAAGCCTTCAAACTGGGTTATGAAGTGACCGAGCCTGAAGAGTTGGAAGTGGAAGAAGGCGACACAGTTATTTGCTGTGACATTCTCAGCGAATGCGCCCTGAATGCCGAACTGATCGACGCTCAGGTAGAGCAACTGATGAATCTGGCTGAAAAATATGATGTGGAATACGACGGTTGGGGCACCTATTTTGAAGACCCGAACGGCGAAGAAGGCGAAGACGGCGACGATGAAGACCTCGTCGACGAAGATGATGACGGCGTGCGTCACTAAGTCATCTACTGACCTGCGGTAGCCCAGGCTGCCGCAGGCCAAGGATAACGTATGGATTACCTGCAAATACTCTCCCCGATCCACAATTTTCTGCACTGCAAAACACCCCAGGCATGGCTTGATAAAGCGCAGGACCCGGCAAATCTTCCCCTGCTGCTGACCGATCACCTCGTCTGCGAGCTGAAAGCGGCACAAACAGCGATGCTGTTGGTGCGTAAATATGTTGCTGACAAAGCTGGTTCACAGGCGTTGCTGGACTGGCTGAAACCCTATGAGGCTTTTGCGTTCAGAGAGGAAGAGGAGCCTGACTTCATTGCACTGAATAAACAGATCAGCAAAAGTGTGATGCCGCAGACCGACGATCCGTGGGGGCGCAAGCTTATCGACAGCATGGTTTTGCTGATCAAAGAAGAGCTGCATCACTTCTGGCAGGTGCGCGAGGCGATGATGAGCCGCAACATCCCCTACATCAAAATTACCGCCAGTCGTTACGCCAAAGGCATGCTTAAAGAGGTTCGCACCCACGAGCCATTAACGCTAATTGATAAGCTAATTTGCGGCGCATACATTGAGGCGCGCTCCTGTGAACGGTTCGCGGCGCTGGCACCGTATCTGGATGATGATTTACAGGCGTTTTATCTGTCGCTACTACGATCAGAGGCGCGCCATTATCAGGATTACCTGGCGTTGGCACAGCAGATTTCAACCGATGACATCAGCGCCCGGGTGCGTTTCTTTGGTGAAGTGGAAGCGTCGCTGATCCTGTCTCCAGATGATGAATTCCGCTTTCACAGCGGCGTACCCGCGTAATACACCTTCCCGGCGCGGCTCGTCATGGTTGCCGCGCCATCTCTCCTCTTCCTGATACCTGCAGATAAATTCTGGTGGCTGGAAAACCATCGCCTCTACCGTAATAATCAGAACACACAACGGGGAAATATATCCCCGACATACGTATCGATTTGAATAAGGATGGTTAATGAACTGGGCACACGTAGTGTTGGCGGGCTATATCGGGGCGGTGATTGCTATCGTCGTCGGCATGTTTCGCAAAAAAGGCTGGGTAGGCAAGATCTCCGGCGCGGTGATTTTTGTGGTCGCGATTATTGCATGGAATATTTTTGACGTGCACTACCTTATCCCGCGTGAAAGTCCGGAATATGGTATGACCGAAGAGCAGAAGTTTGACAATGCGATGCGCGCCAATCCGGTGTTTCAGGTGATTAGAGAGCAGGAGCCAGCGCTAACACAAAAAATCATCACCCAGGCCGTGCAGATGAAGAACGAGGGCAAAAGTGAGCAGCAGGTTATCGATGCCATACAGCCGCAAATCCTTCAGCTACAAATGGCACGTCTGCAGCAAGCACCTGATGCTAACGTCATTGAGTATATGAAGATTAACCTCGAGCAGATTGCTGCGGTGGAAAAGGTGGGTGATGACGAATGTTTCCGTTTCCTGTTTCCGGCGGTGAAAGGGGGCATTAACCCGGTACATCTTGTCCCGCGTGAGATTATGAATCGGCGGATGGTGGGCGATATGGGCATGATGCGCGCCGCCTATGGCCCGGATAAACATACGGTGACGGCCGAGGAAAAACAGCTGGCGCTGCAGGATTTACAAGCGATCAGCCCCGGACTGGTACAGCGCTATGGGGATGATATTCAGATTATGGCCGACCCGAATAAAGGGATTGGCAAAGAGAAGATCGCCTGTGAGATTGTGCAGGATCTCTGGACTCAGGTGCTGAAGCTGCCCACCGCTCGTGCGGCTGGCGTAATTCGCCTGATGCTTTCAGCTGAGATGCAGTAAGGCCGACACGGCCCCTCGGCGTGAAGTCAGAGGGGCTTTAACATCCGTACTTCGCAATCGACGTGGCCGGTGCAGCCAAGCGCTTCGCTGATATGCTCAAACCCTAAATGTTCATACAGACGAATAGCCTCAGTCAGGAATGCAGTTGTTTCCAGATAGCACTGCTTAAAACCCTGCTCACGGGCATGATCCAGCGCCATCAGCGCCAGCTTTTTCGCCAGCCCCTGACCGCGTGCGCTCGACAGGAAGTACATCTTTTGCAGCTCGCAAATGTCCGGCTCGCTACAGCCTAACGGCGCAACGCCGCCGCCGCCCACGACTTCACCGTTTTGCTCAACCACCCAATAGGCCGCGCCCGGCTGGCTGTAAACCTGGAACAGTTCGTCCAGATTCGGGTCGGCTACCGTGTAGCCTTTATCGGCAGTCAGGCCGTATTCGGCGGAGACCTGGCGGATCACACAGGCAATGGCGGGGTTATCGTCGGCAGCAATGCGACGCAGCGTAGCCGAGACAGGCGTAATGACACTCATAGCGAACTCATGACATAAAAGTGAGACATATGCAGTTAATACCACTGCGGAGAGGGGAAGTGCAAGCGAGGATAATTCAACACAGGTCGGATGCGCTACGCTTATCCAACCTGTGTTGACGGTACCTGTAGGCCGGATAAGCGTAGCGCCATCCGGCAAACGTACAGGCACGATTTTTACAGCGCGGCGATGACCGCCTGCTGCTCAATCAGCTTCGCTTTGGCTTCTGCGTAACCGTCCAGTTTCTCACGCTCTTTGGCGATCACGGCTTCCGGTGCGCGAGCAACGAAACCTTCGTTGGAGAGTTTGCCTTCGATACGGGCAATCTCGCCTTCGATTTTCGCCACTTCTTTCGCCAGACGCGCCAGCTCATCTTCTTTGTTGATGAGGCCAGCCATCGGGATCAGCAGCTCGGCACCGTCGATGATTTTGGTCACGGAAACCGGACCTTTGTCATCGGCTGGCAGCACGGTGATGCTTTCCAGTCGTGCCAGGTTCAGCAGGAAGCTACGGTTGTCGTTCACACGACGCATCGCATCAGTACTGCAACCACGCAGCAGCAGTTCCAGCGGTTTGCCTGGGGCGATGTTCATTTCCGCGCGGATGTTACGTACGGCAACGATCGCCTGCTTCAACCATTCAGTGTCAGCCAGTGCCGCTTCGTCAACCTGCGCCGCGTTATATTCCGGGAACGGCTGCAGCATGATGGTATCTGCGGTGTTGCCGCAAATCACTTTCACACGCTGCCAGATGGTTTCGGTGATGAACGGAATGATCGGGTGCGCCAGACGCAGCAGACCTTCCAGCACGGTAACCAGCGTATTGCGGGTGCCGCGCAGTTCAGACTCAGAACCGCCGTTCATAACCGGCTTGGTCAGCTCCAGATACCAGTCACAGAACTGGTTCCAGGTGAATTCGTACAGAATGCCCGCAGCGATATCGAAGCGGAAGTTATCCAGCGCTTCACGGTACGCTTTGATGGTCTGGTTGAATTCAGCCAGGATCCAACGATCCGCCAGAGACAGCGTCATTTCGCCGCCATTGAAGCCGCAATCCTGGTCTTCGGTGTTCATCAGCACGAAGCGGCTGGCGTTCCACAGCTTGTTACAGAAGTTACGGTAACCTTCCAGACGTTTCATATCCCAGTTGATGTCGCGGCCGGTAGAGGCCAGCGCTGCCAGGGTGAAACGCAGGGCGTCGGTACCGTGCGGCTCAATGCCGTCCGGGAACTGCTTCTCGGTGCGCTTGGCAATCTTCTCGGCCAGCTGCGGCTGCATCATGTTGCCGGTACGTTTTTCAAGTAGTTCTGCCAGAGAAATACCATCAACCATATCCAGCGGGTCGATGACGTTACCCTTGGATTTGGACATCTTCTGGCCTTCGTCGTCACGAATCAGACCGGTCATGTAGACGGTCTTAAACGGAACCTGCGGCTTGCCGTTTTCATCTTTGATGAAGTGCATGGTCATCATGATCATGCGGGCAATCCAGAAGAAGATGATGTCAAAACCGGAGACCATCACGCTGGTTGGGTGGAACTGACGCAGCGCATCGGTGTTTTCCGGCCAGCCGAGGGTAGAGAAGGTCCACAGCGCGGAGGAGAACCAGGTATCCAGAACGTCTTCGTCCTGACGCAGTGCAACGTCGGCACCGAGGTTGTTTTCCTGACGCACCTCAGCTTCGGTACGGCCAACGTAGACGTTGCCGTCGTTGTCATACCATGCCGGGATACGGTGGCCCCACCACAGCTGACGGGAGATACACCAGTCCTGAATATCACGCATCCAGGAGAAGTACATGTTTTCATACTGCTTAGGTACGAACTGGATGTCGCCGTTCTCAACCGCTTCAACTGCCGGTTTCGCCAGCACATCTGCGCGGACGTACCACTGGTCAGTCAGCATCGGTTCGATAACCACGCCGCCACGGTCACCGTACGGCACGGTCAGATCGTGGGGTTTGATTTCTTCCAGCAGACCCAGAGCGTCAACGGCCGCAACCACGGCTTTACGCGCGGCAAAGCGTTCCAGTTTCTGGAATTCAGTCGGGATCTCGTTCGAGTAGACGTCGGATTCTTCACCTTTAGTGTCGTACACTTCCGCGGTTTCGCGGATATCACCGTCAAAGGTCAAAATGTTGATCATCGGCAGGCCGTGACGTTTACCGACTTCATAGTCGTTAAAGTCGTGTGCCGGGGTGATCTTCACGCAGCCGGTGCCTTTTTCCATATCCGCATGTTCGTCACCGACGATTGGAATGCGGCGGTTAACCAGCGGCAGAATGACGAATTTGCCGATAAGGTCTTTATAACGCGGATCTTCCGGGTTTACGGCAACGCCGGTATCGCCCAGTACGGTTTCTGGACGAGTAGTGGCAACAACCAGGTAATCTTTACCGTCTGCGGTTTTCGCGCCATCGGCCAGCGGATAGCGGATGTGCCACATCGAGCCTTTGGACTCACGGTTTTCCACTTCCAGGTCAGAGATAGCAGTACGCAGTTTCGGGTCCCAGTTTACCAGGCGCTTGCCACGGTAAATCAGGTCTTCTTTGTACAGGCGAACAAAGACTTCTTTCACGGCATTGGAAAGACCTTCGTCCATAGTGAAGCGCTCGCGCTCCCAGTCAACAGAGTTGCCCAGGCGGCGCATCTGACGGGTAATGGTGCCGCCGGATTCCGCTTTCCATTGCCAAATTTTATCGATAAACGCTTCGCGACCGTAATCGTGACGAGTTTTACCTTCTTCAGCGGCAATCTTACGCTCAACCACCATTTGGGTTGCGATACCCGCGTGGTCGGTACCCGCCTGCCACAGAGTATTTTTACCCTGCATGCGCTGGTAGCGGATCATGGTGTCCATGATGGTTTGCTGGAAAGCATGACCCATATGCAAACTGCCGGTGACGTTCGGCGGCGGGATCATGATGCAGAAGGACTCTTTGCTTTCATCGCCGTTAGGTTTGAAATAGCCCTGCTTTTCCCAGTGCTCGTAAAGCGGCTGTTCGATATCTTGTGGGTTGTATGTCTTTTCCATTATTTCCAGGTTGCCGTATTCAGGTTAAAACCAGCCACGCGGTAAGCTTTGTAGCGATCGCGTGCCGATTGTTTCAAAGAATCTTCGTAAGGGACGAAGTCTATCACTTCTGTGAAAGCGGTGGCAAAATCTGCAAAGCCAACGCGCAAACTGATGAGCAGGTCGCGCGGGCTGCTGTTGCGTTTCTCCGGCCAGGCTATTTCTACCGGCGCGCCGCCTCTGGGGCCTTCTCCCGCCAGATTATGCGGAACAAAACTTTCTGCCGGTCTCGCCCACAGAGCTTCATCCAGTCGAAGAGCCTGCTTTTCGTTTTCACAGGCGATCAGCACGCGCTTGCCAGCACGCCAACGTTCTGCGGCAATTTCACACACCAGTTGTTCAACGGCGCTTAAGCCATCTTGCTGTGTGTCGTTGTCCAGAAGGTAGAACGTTGCATTCTTCATATATGGGGTTTCTTGTGGTGGATTTAAATGCGTTGCCATGATGCACTCCGTAGGCCGGATGGCGCTGCGCTTATCCGGCCTACGGGGCAATCTCAAACTTACTCTTCGCCGTTAAAACCCGCGCGATTGAGCAGGAACTGCGACAGCAACGCGACCGGACGACCGGTTGCGCCTTTGGCTTTCCCTGAACGCCATGCGGTACCGGCGATGTCCAGGTGCGCCCAGTTGTACTTACGGGTAAAGCGTGACAGGAAGCAGCCTGCGGTAATCGCGCCGCCAGGACGTCCACCGATATTCGCCATATCCGCAAAGTTTGACTCTAACTGTTCCTGATACTCATCACCCAACGGCAGACGCCACGCGCGGTCACCCGCTTGTTCGGACGCGCCGATCAGCTCGTGCGCCAGTGGGTTATGGTTCGACATCAGGCCGGTGATGTGATGACCCAGGGCAATCACGCACGCGCCGGTCAGGGTGGCGACGTCAATGACGGCTTCGGGTTCAAAGCGCTCGACGTAGGTTAACACGTCGCACAGCACCAGACGGCCTTCAGCATCAGTATTGAGCACTTCAACAGTCTGACCAGACATAGTGGTGAGCACATCACCCGGACGATACGCGCGACCGCCAGGCATGTTTTCACAACCCGCCAGTACGCCGACGACGTTGATCGGCAGTTGGAGTTCCGCCACCATGCGCATCACACCGTACACTGCCGCAGCACCGCACATGTCGTATTTCATCTCATCCATGCCTTCGGCTGGTTTGATGGAAATACCGCCGGAGTCAAAGGTCAGCCCTTTGCCGACCAGCACAATCGGACGCGCATCTTCAGACGGATTGCCCTTGTATTCGATGACCGACATCAGCGACTCGTTCTGCGAACCGTGGCCGACCGCAAGATAAGAGTGCATACCCAGCTCTTTCATTTGCTGCTCGCCAATGACGCGCGTCACAACATTTTTGCTGTAGCTGTCTGCCAACTGACGTGCCTGAGACGCCAGGTACGCGGCATTACAGATGTTCGGCGGCATGTTGCCGAGGTCTTTCGCCGCTTTAATCCCGGCGGCAATGGCCAGACCGTGCTGAATAGCACGTTCACCGCTGGTCAGCTCACGGCGGGTCGGTACGTTGAACACCATCTTACGCAGCGGACGACGCGGCTCGCTTTTGTTGGTCTTCAACTGATCAAAGCTGTACAGCGTTTCTTGCGCTGTTTCGACAGCCTGACGCACTTTCCAGTAGTTATTGCGGCCTTTGACGTGCAGCTCGGTCAGGAAGCAAACGGCTTCCATCGAACCGGTATCATTCAGCGTATTGATAGTTTTCTGAATGACCTGCTTGTACTGGCGCTCATCAAGTTCACGCTCTTTGCCACAACCAATGAGGAGAATTCGCTCAGACAGGACGTTAGGAACATGGTGCAGCAACAGGGTTTGACCCGGTTTACCTTCCAGTTCGCCACGACGCAGCAGTGCGCTGATGTACCCGTCGCTGATCTTGTCGAGCTGCTCTGCAATCGGAGAGAGGCGGCGTGGTTCAAAGACGCCCACGACGATGCAGGCACTCCGCTGTTTCTCCGGGCTACCGCTTTTTACACTGAACTCCATGCACTACGCTCCTGAATCTTAAAGACAACGGCGGTGGCTACGGATAGAATTGCAAGCTTTCGTAACTCATACCCGCTGTTGCGGTGACTTCGTGTTAATCTTAACGTTATTACGGCATTGGCACGTCAGAACAATTTCTGAGAGGTGGATCCGTTGAGTATAATAATCTTAGCGACGATTTCGACGACTCAAGAGAATAAATGACGTTTAAGCCATGAAACAAGCTATTTTCCTGCAAAAAGACGGGTTTTTACGGGCGTATTTAAAGTGATAATCATAAGATATCTGGTACGGGAAACGCTCAAAAGCCAACTTGCGATCCTTTTCATCCTACTTTTGATCTTCTTTTGTCAAAAGTTAGTCAGGATCCTGGGTGCGGCGGTTGACGGTGATATCCCGGCAAATCTGGTGCTCTCGCTGCTGGGGCTGGGCGTGCCAGAAATGGCGCAACTTATCTTGCCCTTAAGCCTGTTCCTTGGGCTGCTAATGACGCTGGGCAAACTGTATACCGAAAGTGAAATTACGGTTATGCACGCCTGCGGGCTGAGCAAGGCTGTGCTGGTAAAAGCGGCGATGGTGTTGGCGTTGTTTACCAGTATCGTTGCGGCAGTCAACGTAATGTGGGCAGGGCCTTGGTCCTCCAGACATCAGGACGAAGTGCTGGCGGAAGCGAAAGCGAACCCCGGCATGGCGGCGCTTGCTCAAGGGCAATTCCAGCAGGCAACGAACGGCAGTTCGGTGTTGTTTATCGAAAGTGTTGACGGTAGCAGCTTCAAAGATGTGTTCCTCGCGCAAATCCGCCCGAAAGGTAACGCCCGTCCTTCGGTGGTGGTGGCTGATTCCGGACATCTGACTCAGTTGCGTGACGGCTCTCAGGTCGTGGTGCTGAACAAAGGTACGCGTTTTGAAGGGACCGCGCTGCTGCGCGATTTCCGCATTACCGATTTCCAGGACTATCAGGCAATTATTGGCCATCAGGCCGTGGCGCTGGACCCCAACGATACCGACCAGATGGATATGCGCACGCTGTGGAATACCGACAACGATCGGGCCCGTGCGGAGCTGCACTGGCGTATCACATTGGTATTCACCGTATTTATGATGGCGCTGATGGTTGTCCCGCTGAGCGTGGTTAACCCGCGTCAGGGTCGCGTACTGTCCATGCTGCCAGCCATGCTGCTCTATTTACTGTTCTTCCTGGTGCAGACGTCGCTGAAGTCGAACGGCGGGAAAGGTAAGCTGGACCCGGTGTTCTGGATGTGGGTGGTTAACCTTGCCTATCTGGCACTGGCGATTGTGCTTAACCTTTGGGATACGGTGCCGATGCGCCGCTTGCGTGCCCGTTTTATGCGTAAAGGAGCGGTATAATGCAGCCCTTTGGTGTACTTGACCGCTATATCGGTAAAACCATTTTTACCACCATCATGATGACGTTGTTCATGCTGGTGTCACTCTCCGGGATCATCAAGTTTGTCGACCAGCTGAAAAAAGCCGGGCAGGGGAGCTACGATGCAATGGGCGCCGGGCTGTATACCCTGCTTAGCGCTCCGAAAGATATCCAAATCTTCTTCCCGATGGCGGCACTGCTCGGCGCGTTGCTGGGGCTGGGCATGCTGGCTCAGCGTAGTGAACTGGTGGTGATGCAGGCGTCCGGTTTTACCCGTATGCAGGTGGCGCTGTCCGTGATGAAAACCGCGATTCCGCTGGTGCTGCTGACGATGGCCATCGGTGAATGGGTTGCGCCGCAGGGCGAACAGATGGCGCGTAACTATCGTGCGCAGCAGATGTACGGTGGCTCGCTGCTGTCTACCCAGCAAGGGCTGTGGGCGAAAGATGGCGACAGCTTTGTTTACATCGAGCGAGTGAAAGGGGACGCCGAATTAGGCGGGATTAGCATTTACTCCTTTAACGATAAGCGTCGTCTGCAGTCGGTACGTTATGCTGCCAGCGCAACATTTGACCCGGAGCAGAAAGTCTGGCGTTTGTCGCAGGTGGATGAGTCTAACCTGCAGGATCCGAAACAGATCACGGGTTCACAAACGGTGAGCGGGACGTGGAAAACCAACCTTACGCCGGACAAACTCGGTGTGGTGGCACTGGACCCGGATGCACTGTCGATTAGCGGTCTGCATAACTACGTGAAGTACCTGAAGTCGAGCGGCCAGGACGCCGGGCGCTACCAGCTCAATATGTGGAGCAAAGTCTTCCAGCCGCTGTCTGTCGCGGTGATGATGCTGATGGCGCTGTCGTTTATCTTCGGTCCGCTGCGTAGCGTGCCGATGGGCGTGCGTGTGGTGACGGGGATTAGCTTTGGCTTTGTGTTCTATGTGCTGGACCAAATCTTTGGCCCGCTGACGCTGGTGTATGGTATTCCGCCGATTATCGGCGCGCTGCTGCCAAGTGCCAGTTTCCTGCTGATTAGTTTGTGGCTGATGCTGCGTAGGTCGTAATCACGGTAAAGCGCAGTGCCTGATGGCGCTGCGCTTATCAGGCCTACTCAGAGCCTGTAGGCCGGATAAGGCGTTTGCGCCGCCATCCGGCACAGTACCACGGGGACTAGCGTTTTCTCCCGCCCATCAAACTCCCCAACATCCCGCGGATTATCTGATTGGTGACTTGCCGCGCCGCGCTTTTCGCCACGCTCTGTACCACGCCATCGCGTTTGCCGCCACGTGGTCCGGTGCTGCCAAACAGAATATCCTTCAACCCACCGAGAATACCGCTGTCCACCTCGACTGCTTTACCGTTGGCGGGCGGTGTATTTTGCTGCCCGGTGCTGGCCTGCACGCCTTGCTGCAAACGTTCATAGGCTGACTCTCGGTCGATCTCTTCTTCGTATTTGCCGTACAGGGACGAGTGGTTAATCAGCCCGTTGCGCTCATCGTCCGTCACCGGCCCCATCCGCGAGCACGGCGCAATGACCATCGCCCGTTCAACCACTGACGGGCTGCCTTTGGCGTCCAGAAACGAGATTAGCGCCTCGCCGGTACCCAATTCCTGAATGGCTTTCTCGGTATCAAATGCCGGATTGGCGCGCATGGTTTGCGCCGCGGTTTTCACTGCTTTCTGATCTTTCGGCGTGAACGCGCGCAGGGCGTGTTGCACGCGGTTGCCCAACTGGCCGAGTACGTTGTCCGGAATGTCCGACGGATTTTGCGAAACAAACCACACGCCGACCCCTTTTGAGCGGATCAGGCGGATGACCTGTTCGATTTTATCCAGCAGCACCTGCGGGGCGTCGTTGAACAACAGATGGGCTTCGTCGAAGAAGAACACCAGTTTAGGTTTTTCCAGATCGCCGGCTTCTGGCAGTTGTTCGTACAGTTCGGAGAGCATCCACAGCAGGCTGGCGGCATACAGTTTGGGCATCTGGTAGAGCTTTTCGGCGCTGAGGATATTAATCACCCCTTTGCCATTGGCATCGGTACGCATCCAGTCTTTGATGTCCAGCATCGGTTCGCCAAAGAAGTGCGCCGCACCCTGTTGCTCCAGTGACAGCAGCCCGCGCTGGATAGCCCCGACCGAGGCGCTGCTGATGTTGCCGTACTGGTTCTGGAAGGATTTAGCGTTATCGCCAATGTACTGGGTGATGGCCCGCAGATCTTTGAAATCCAGCAGTAACAGTCCCTGGTCATCGGCAATGCGGAAGATAATATCCAGCACGCCGGACTGTACGTCATTGAGGTTCAGCAAACGGGCCAGCAGCAGCGGCCCAAGGTCAGAAACTGTGGCGCGAACGGGGTGACCTTTTTCGCCGAAAATATCCCACACCGTGACCGGATTAGCATGTGGCTGCCAGTCGGTAATGCCGATGTTTTTCAGGCGGGTGAGCAGCTTTTCAGACGCTTGTCCTTCCTCGGCCACGCCGGTTAAGTCACCTTTCACATCGGCCATAAAGACCGGTACGCCAATCTCGGACAACGATTCGGCCAGCTTCTGTAGCGTGACGGTTTTACCGGTCCCGGTCGCGCCGGTAATCAGTCCGTGGCGGTTGGCCATGCCTGGCAGTAAAAACAGTTCGGTGTCCGGCGTGCGGGCAATTAGCAGGGGTGCGCTCATTGAGATTTCCTCCATTTATCCTGCCTGGAGTATAGGCAATGTCGATGAAAGAAAGTATGCGCGGGTGTGAGAAAAGGCGTTAAAGCGTATTGCCGTGATAAATCTGATACCCCAAATCGACAGTATTGTGGTTGTGGTCGTTGTTCTTGATTTTGCTCAGTAACATCTGTGCCGCCATACGACCGATTTCAAAACGCGGGGTAATGACGCTGGCAAGGCTTGGGATCATCTGCCGACCCATTTCCAGGCCGTGAAAACCGGCAATCGAGATCTGCTCCGGGACGGCAAGCTCGCGCTCGCGACACAGCAGCAGTGCGCCCATCGCGATGTCGTCGTTGGTGCAAAACACGCCGTCTAAATCCGGATGCGCAGTGAGCGCATCACGCATCATTTGTGTGCCCAGATGGATGGATGAGATGGCGCGTGGGTTAACGCGCAGCGGTTCCAGACCCCGGCGGGTCATGGCGTCGCAGTAGCCACGATAACGTTGTTCATCGCGGATATCGTCTTTCGAACCCAGGTAGATGATCTTATGTCGCAGGCGTTTATCCAACATGGTGCTGACCATATCAAATGCCGCCTGACGGTTATCAAAGCCTACCTCCATGTCCAGGCGATCGCCCTGGATATCCATCAGCTCGACCACCGGAATGTTGGCAGAGCGCAGAAATTTAACGGTGCGCAGGGTGTGGTATTTCTCGGAAAGAATAATGCCGTCGATATTGTACGACAGCAGGTTGATTACCGATTCTTCTTCGGATTCCCGGTCGTAGTTATAGTTGGCGATCAGCGTCTGATAGTTATGGTCGGAGGTGACCGACTCAATACCGGCCAGAATGTCAGCGAACAGCTGGTTTTGAAACGAGGGGATCAGTACGCCGAGCGTATAGCTTTGCGCATTCAACAGCATCGCGGGTGCACGGTTGGGGATGTAATTAATCTCCTCCATAATTTGCGCGATGCGTTCACCGGTTTCCTTTGCGACCTTTTTCGGTGAACGGATGTAGCGACTCACTGTCATTTTGGTCACACCCGCCAGCGTGGCGATGTCTTGCAAAGAAATTCTGTGGTTCCTCATTTTCTCTCCTGAGCCGGGGAGCGCGGACTGATGCTCCCCGGTAATACCGTATTAATGCAGGATGGCGTTCAGCGCCAGAACCCCCAACAGACCCATAATGGAAATCAGCGTTTCCATCACCGTCCAGGTACGCAACGTTTCGCCCACGCTGAGATTAAAATAGCCTTTAAACAGCCAGAATCCCGGATCGTTAACGTGTGAGGCAATCACGCTACCCGCACCGGTTGCCAGCACCATCAGCGCCGGGTCAGCATGGGTGACGTTAATAATCGGCAGTACCACGCCTGCAGTGGTGATCGCCGCGACAGTCGCAGAACCGAGCGCGATGCGCAACAACGCGGCGACCGTCCAGCACATCAGCAACGGAGAGAGCGACGTACCGGTCATCAGGTGCGAGATATATTGCCCCACGCCGCTGTCGACCAGAACCTGCTTAAACGCACCGCCCCCGGCGATGATAAACACAATCATCGCAATCGCGCCGATAGAGTCGCCAATGATATCCATAATTTGCTCGATCGTCCGTCCGTTGCGCCGTCCAAGGGTAAAAATGGCGAGAACGATAGCGATAAACAACGCGACCGCAGGGTTACCGATAAACTCAAAGAACACCCGCACGCTGTTAGTCTTCGGTAGCGTAATCTCACACACCGCGGCGACCGCCATCAGTATGACCGGGATAACCGCCGCAAAGATACTGTTCCAGAACGACGGCATCTCTTCCTCGGTGAACAGATGCGGGTTGAATAACCCTTCCGGCGGTGCTTTCTCAAAGCGGGTCAGCAGCTTAGAAAACAGCGGCCCGGCGACAATCACCGTCGGGATCGTAATAATAAATCCGTACAGCAGGGTGGTACCGAGATTGGCCTCGAAAATGGTGGCAATCGCGGTAGGCCCCGGATGCGGCGGCAGGAAGCAGTGGGTCACGGACAGCGCCGCGACCATCGGCACGCCGACATACAGCAGCGGCAGACCGGAAGAGGCCACCACCGTAAACACCAGCGGCAGCAGCAGAACAAAACCGACTTCGAAGAACATCGCCAGACCGACAACCAGACCGGTGATCACCAGCGCCCATTGCACACGTTTCTTACCGAACGTGCCAATCAGCGTGGTGGCAATGCGCTGGGCCGCGCCGGTATCGGAAATCAGCTTACCGAGCATCGCGCCGAACCCGAGGATCATCGCCAGCCCGCCGAGCGTCCCGCCGATCCCATTTTGTATAGAGTGTAAAACGGCCTGTGCATCCATCCCTTCGGCAAAACCGACGACCGCCGCAACCAGTACCAGGGCAATAAAGCCGTTAACTTTAAAGCCAATCATCAGGACCAGAAGCAGCGCGACGCCTGCCGCAATTATTATTAATGGCATAATCTTTTCTCTTTTATCCCCGTCATCCTGCAACTCGAATGATTTAGGGGGGTGCCAAAAATGCAGCGCCGGAGCGCTGCGCGGTGTCGCTAAACGTCAGACGGCGACCAGCATGCCGCCATCGACAAACAGCAGGTGCCCGTTAACAAAATCAGAAGCTTTGGACGAGAGGAATACCGCTGCGCCAATCAGCTCCTGCGGATCGCCCCAGCGTGCAGCTGGCGTACGTTTGCACAGCCAGGAGGTGAAGGCTTCATCTTCGACCAGCGCTTTGGTCATTTCGGTTTTGAAGTAGCCCGGCGCGATACCGTTGACCTGGATATTGTGGCGTGCCAGTTCTACGCACATCCCACGGGTGAGCATTTTCACTGCGCCTTTTGAGGCGGCGTACGGCGTGATGGTATCGCGGCCCAGTTCGCTCTGCATGGAGCAGATGTTGATGACCTTCCCGGCCTGACGTTCCACCATGCGACGCGTGACTGCCTGCGAGACCAGGAAAACCGCCGTCTGGTTAACAGCAATTACATCGTTCCAGTCCTGTTCCGGGAACTCGGTAAACGGATGGCGGCGCTGAATACCCGCGTTATTCACCAGCACATCAATTTGGCCGATGTCTTTTTCGATATGGTCAATGGCGGCATCGATATCTTGTTTATGCGTAACATTAAAAGGTGCAGCAACGGCACGAATCCCTTCCTGCTGCAGTTTGGCGACGGCGGCTTCAGCACGCTCTGGCGTAATATCATTGACGATAATCTGAGCGCCATATTTACCCAACCCGGTCGCCAGTAAATAACCAATACCCTGAGCCGAACCGGTGATCAGAATGTTTTTGCCGTCCAGTGAAAAAAGATCGTTCATCATGTTATTCCTTATTTTGTTTCTGCAAAAACGAGCTGGACTTTCGCCGCCTGGGTTTTATCCCCGGCGAAGATCAGCGCCTGTTCAAGCTCGGTAAACGGGTATTCGGCGCTGAGTAACGGCAGCGGATCGATAACGTTATTCGCCAGCCACGACACTGCGGTGTTGAACTCAGTGGTAAAGCGGAATGAGCCTTTGAGCGCGATCTCTTTGCCGATCAGCATCATCATCGGGAAGTCCGGTACCGCGCCGCCCATGCCAACCTGCACCATCACGCCTTTCGCGCGGGTGACTTCCAGGCAGGTGGTAATTGAGGACGGATGACCGGAGACTTCGAAGCTGACGTCGAAGTAGCCTTTTTCTTTTTTCCACTCATCGAGTGAGTCCTGCTGCGGGTTAATCAGCGTGTCGGCACCCATCTGCTGGGCAAGCGACAGCGAGCGTGGGCTGATATCAGCACAGACAATCTCTGACGCGCCGAGCGTTTTCACCGCGCTGACAATCAGGCAGCCAATCGGCCCCACGCCGGAGATAAACACGCGTTTACCCTGCAGGTCGCCCGCTTCATGCGCGGCGTGGATCGCGACCGCCAGCGGTTCGGCAAAGGCCATCACTTTTTCATCGGCCTCTTGCGGGTACGGGATACACTGCGCGGTATCGACGGTTTTAAACCGGGTAAAGCCGCCGTCGACATGGGGGAAATACATGGCGCTGCCAAAAAAACGCATTTCCGTGCACTGGTTTTCTTCGTGCTGCAAACAGTATTTACAGTGGCCACACGGTTTCGACGGATTAATCGCCACCGACTGACCTTCATGTAATTCTTTTGAATCGCTGTGCACCACTTTACCAATAACTTCATGGCCTAAAATCATCGGCGCTTTAACGGTAAAATTACCGACTTTCCCTTCCTGATAATAATGTAAATCGGAACCACAAATACCGCCGCGGGTAATTTGTACTAATGTTCCTTTATTATCCCATTCAATATTTTGGTCGGTTATGGCAACAGTTTTCTTACCCGCGACAACGCAGGATTGGGTTTTGACTTGCATAAATGCCTCACTGGTCAGGTAGTAACCTCGGCAGCATTTAAACGGTTTTGAGTGTTATTATTTGTGATGCAGATCACGCTGGAAAATTGTTACACTACAATGTTACGCATAACGTGATGCGCCTTGTAATTCTCATCAGCAGCGCTGAAAAAGCGTGAAATCCCCAATGTAGAAAGCGTAGTATCGCGCCATGGAATATGAATCTGGAGTTTTTTCGATGGCCGGGGAAAGTTATATTTTGATGGGTGTTTCAGGTAGCGGTAAATCTTTAATTGGCAGTAAAATTGCCGCAGTATTATCGGCAAAATTCATTGATGGTGACGATCTCCATCCCGCTAAAAATATTGATAAAATGTCTGAAGGCATTCCATTAACCGATGAAGACCGACTGCCGTGGTTAGCGCGATTAAATGATGCCTCATACAGTTTATATAAAAAGAATGAGACCGGGTTTATTGTCTGTTCGTCATTAAAAAAACAGTACCGCGATATATTGCGTCAGGGCAGTCCGAATGTGCATTTTCTGTGGCTGGACGGCGACTACGAGACCATTCTGGCGCGTATGCAGCGTCGGGCAGGGCATTTTATGCCGGTGGGCTTGTTAAAAAGTCAATTTGACGCGCTGGAGTGTCCGCAGGAGGATGAACGCGATATTGCCCGCATCGATGTGAACCACGACATCGAGCATGTGACGGAACAGTGCCGCCAGGCGGTGCTCGCGTTTCGTAACGGGCAATAGGCTCAGCCCCTTGCGGGACTGAGCCTGGCATCAGAAGTCGGCTTTCAGCACCACGCGGTAGCGGGCTTTGCCGTCACGTACGTGCTGGATAGCGTCGTTAATTTGCGACATTGGGTACAGCTCGGTGGTGGGCGACACCTTGCTGCGCCCGGCAAACTTCATCAGTTTGCGTAGTTCGAACGGTGTGCCGGTCGCCGAACCGGAGATGCTGCGATCGCCGGCAATTAAGGTGAATGCCGGCACCGGCAGCGGCTTCAGCACCGCGCCGACGGTATGGAAGTTACCGCCGTAGGCCAGCGCTTCAAAATAGGGTTGCCAGTCAAGATCGACATTAACCGTATTAATAATGAGATCGAACTGCCCCGCCAGCGCTTTCAGCGCATCCGGATCGCGGCTGTTGACCACCTTATCCGCTCCCATCGCCAGCACTTCCTGCTCTTTTGCCGGGTTGGAACTGAACGCGGTGATTTCACAACCCATCGCGTGTAACAGCTTAATGGCGATATGCCCCAGGCCGCCGATGCCGATCACCCCAACGCGGCTGGTGGCGGTGATATGGTGCATCAGCAGCGGTTTGAACACCGTGATGCCGCCGCACAACAAGGGACCGGCTGCCGCCAGATCGATACTCTCCGGCAACGGGATCACCCACTGCCAGTCGGCCCGTAGCTTCTCGGCAAAGCCGCCGCGATTGAGAATAGTGGGAACAGACCCTTCCAGGCAGTTAATCTGATTACCGCTGATACAGGCATCGCAATGCCCGCAGCTACGCGCCGTCCAGCCAATCCCAACGCGCTGGCCCACTTTCAGCCCCTTATCCTGCGCCGCACTGCCGAGCGCTGCCACTCGACCAATCACCTCATGCCCGGCAACCAGCGGATACTGAGAAAATCCCCATTCGTTGTCGATCATCGACAAATCGGAATGGCAGATACCGCAGTAATCGACCTGCACTTCGACATCTTCCGGCTTAAGCTCGCCCGCATCATATTCATAGAGTTCGAGTTCGCTGCCCGCCGCTTTTGCGGCGTAGCTTTTTATCATCGACATCGTGTTTCCCTCAGTGTGGTGTTGAACTGGAAGTGTAGAGCATGGGGTAACGGGACGCTTCGCAGAAGGGGGGATTAAGGCGGTTATTGCGCGGGTTAAACCGTGATGCTGATTGCAGCTACGAAAGGTAATGCTGAAATTTTCAACACTTAGCGAGCCAGACACACGCTGGTGCTTGCATGGTGGCGCATGACAGGTATAATCCACAACGTTTTCCGCATCCCTTCCGTGCCGGAGTGGCGAAATCGGTAGACGCAGTTGATTCAAAATCAACCGTAGAAATACGTGCCGGTTCGAGTCCGGCCTTCGGCACCAATAATGCAAGATTAAGCTACCTAAGGGTGGCTTTTTTTGTTTTCTGCTCTTGTAAATAGCACCTTACCTACCAAACTTCAGTGTCATTATAAAGAACCGTGTCAAAAGGCCTATGGAGATCAAGGGGTAGCTTGTATAAAATAGGCTTATTCTTACATTTGAGAACATGATGTTATGAGTGCAATCACATTACGTAAAGCGTTGGGTGTACTTGCGAAGTCATCTTCTTTTTCAGTCACTACAGTGACTCATAGACAAAGAGATGTGTTCGACCAATTAAAAGAGCAGCTTTTTGTTGAACAAGATATCGAGACTGAGTTACAGCGCTATTTAGATGTTGCTAAGCCTGGCGAGATCATTTTTTTGTGTGGTAGTAGTGGAGATGGTAAATCTGAGATTTTGACACGTTGCCAGTCTGAACCACGTTATCAGAGATGTTTTAATTTTCATTTGGATGCTACACATAGTTTCAATCCGCAACAATCAGCGATTGATGCTTTAAATGAATTATTTAGCAAACATCATTCAGATTCATATCCTCTGCTTGTTGGCATCAATACAGGAATGCTTGCCAACTTTGCAAGGGAAGGTGACGCGTGTCACCGACAAATAAGAAATGCTATAGATTTATACCTTTCGAATCAGTCAAAAGGAAATGGGCCTTATCACGATCAAAATATCTCATTTTTTGATTTTGAACATTACCCAAAATTCAAGTTTGATGAATATAATCAATATTCTCCTTTTATTAAAAAATTACTATGTAATTTGACAAGTAATGATGAAAGTAACCTTTTCTACATTATATTAAAGAATGAAGAATTAAAATGTGTAGATGATCGTATTGTTGCGAACTTTAAAATTCTTTGTATGTCTGGTGTTCAGGACTTATTAATAACTCAGCTGTTCAAAATCCGGTTGGTTAAGGACCAGTTTGTTACGACCAGAACATTATTGGATTTTTTACATCATTTGCTTACTGGGCCTGGTTATCTGTTTGATAATCTATTTACCGGAAATGAAAACGATCTTATTAGTAAGATCTCTGAATTTGATCCTGCTAGATTGCATTCTTATGAACTTGATCAGTTAATTTTGCGCTATGAACTTGGTTTAACTGATAATGAGTTAGACGAGTTTTTGGAAATTCTTGAGCCGTTACAGATTAAGTTTAACCGACAATGTACAACTCCTGGTGAGGCAGCATCTTTAATCAGACTTTTTTGGTTGCTGCAATATGAATCACTGGGGAATGATTATCATCGTAAATTTTCTGATTTATTTAATGAATCATTATTTGAGCACTATTCGGAAATTTGGCACCTGCATAAAAATTATACAGGTGATGCAGAGCAACGAAGAATTCTCAATCGCTTTTATGCCTTCGAGCTGATCTCTGGTATTCAGCGCTATGCAAACCGCAAGGCCCCTGAGCTGACGATGCAAAGGGAAGAGTTTTTCCTAGGAGAGTATGGTGGCGTTAAAATTACAGCTCCTGTTGAATTAATCCCTGACCTCGATTCAGTTAGAAATAAACTTACGGCTCATCCTACTGGTTTTGATGTCTATTTAAAGGTTTGCGGTAAATCTTTGCACCCTATTCGTATTGGATTTAATTTATTCGAACTATTGAATAAGTTAAATAATGGTTATAGACCAAATAAATACGATAAAAATGCAATCGTATTACTGGATGAGATAGTTGAATTAATTTCTGAGCAAGCTAAATCGAGTAAAGAATTAAAATTTTATGATGGAAGATATAATGTATATCGTGCTAAGGCATATGATGACATGATCACCATCAGTGGCATGGAGGGTTAACCTAATGTACCCTATTGAGAAACCGTTAAAAGTTGGTAACAATCAGCTGGATAGTTATCTTCCAGTCCGCAATAAAAATAATGATATTGACTGGCAGATTGTAACCGGACTCGCGCTTAGTTACGCTTTAAAGCGTAAAATTGAAACCTATGAACCAACACAGTTTTGTGAGGACTGTAAAAAATATTTACAGGATTTTCTTAGCAATACAGAATTTTGGTCTGTATTAGAACGTATGTACTTTTTAAATCAAGATGTGTTCCGTATTTCTCCATTGTTTTTGCTCTTTCATGCTCAATTTGATGGGGATAAGATAATTAAAGGTTCTTTAGCAGATAAACGTCTTGGGACTTTATTTGCGAATCTTATTGGTGATGTTAGCCTTAATTATCCGATACCTGATAAACTCAATTTTATTGAGCAAAAAATGTTGGATACTCTAACGCGAAATGAAAAATTAAAGGTATTGGGAAAAGGTCCATTCACCGAAGAACAACCTTATCTTCCTTATATGGTTAAGTGCTTCCAGGATGATCTTATATTTCTGGCAGAGCATCCACAATATCTTTTACAAGAATTAACCAACACTTTGAGGTTATATGCTTTTAGTTGGTGTGCTCAGCTTGCACTGAACCTTGATAGCTGGCCGGACGGAGAGCCGACGAGCAAATCATTATTTTTTATTCTCGATAGCGAGAAAGCTAGTTCTGAACGAGAAAAAATTAAGCGTTTTGGTTATAAATTATTCGCAAGCCAATGTGAGAAACTTTTTCCGATGCTTTCTGCATTGGAGGTTTTACAATGGAAAAAGGAGAAGAAAAAACGTCCTTTATGGCAAGTGTACCAAGATTGTTTGAATTATTCAGGAGAATCCAATCAAATATTGGATGACCTGAATGAATATATCCAGAAGTTTATCAGCAAGGAAGAGCGTGACCTTCCGGCACGCGAAAAGGCAGAGAATCTGGAAGAGGCATTTCGACAGTTAATATCTGTGTCTATCGAACAGTTTCAGGGAAGGAAAACTGATCGTGCAACAGTTAATCGTAAGTATATTAATGAATTAGAAACTCAGATATGTAGTGACTTTATCCAGGTGCGGGGCCGTGCGGGGAAAGTCTTGGTATTGAATCAGGATCGTTTGTTGCTATTGACCAATCTTACGATTGGTAAAAATTCCAAACTACGTTTGCATGAGCTACTGGCTGGATTTGAGCAACGTGGTTTTTATTTGGATAATCAGTCTACACAAATGCTTGTAACATTTTATGAGCGTATGGGAAATGTGGAAAGAATGAGTGACAGTGGAGATGCCGTTTATGTCCGTAAAACAGTATGAAACCTATTTAGCGGAAACTTTCATTGAATGGGTTGGTGGAATCATTCAACCTGGCGAACGTTACCAGTTCAAATCTCCAGATCCTGATAATGCTTTAAAACTTTGGCAAGCTTTCGTATCTCTAGCTGATGAAAAAAAGTTGGAGATAGCTCCAGGACAATTTGTATCGTGCCTTACTTGTAATGGTATACAGCTCATCCCTGTACTACATGGCACAAATGCACCTGCATTTACAGAAAACTATATTTCCCACTTGCGAGATAAAGTTGCAGGACGAAGCGGTGTTTTTTCTCAAACGGCACTATTGATTATTCACAATAGTATGCTTGACACGCTAATCAATAGTACGAAGGATGTCGCTGCCCCTGGCTCAATTTGGTTTCCAGAAACCTTCAGCCATGAATTAGAAAAACTAATTACCTCAGATAGTAAAGGATCTGAGTTATCTCGTTGTTTATTGGAAGATCAGTTAACGACTGTATTAGATGAAGGGGCAACCGTATTCGGTTTCTCATCGCTCTATCGTCTGCTGGATGACGGAAATTTGGATTTTTCAGAGTTACATCTTTTTAAAGATGATGAATTGTTAAATTTTAGTCAGAAGCAGTTACGCACTAGGCTTAATGAAAATCGCAAGTTGTACCGGCAAATAGAAGATAGCGTTGAACGTTATAGTGGTCAGCTGGAGAATGTCTTAACAGAGTTCAGCTCGAAATTTATTCAGGCCCACTTTGTTGATAAAGATGATTGGCGTGAGCTTGATTTTTCTGAGTATCGGAAAGAGAAAGAACTAAACAGTGAACAGAAACTTATTTTCGAAAATATTGTTGTTGAGAACGGAGAAATATGGCAACGAGCAAAAAGTACTAGTAAGGCAGGAAAGCGCGATATTAGTTTATTAATACAGGTGCTACCCGGTCAATCGAATGTTACTTTAGAGTTTAGTTTTCAAGGCAATGATCTGCAGGATAATCAAATCAAGATTGCCCATCATCGCCAATTGAAAAAAGAGAGTTTTTGGCGGACCAGTAGGGCTGGAGGTAAAACCTCCCGTATAATGGCATCAGTTCCTTTTGATGGTAATCCCTGTTTTTTTAGCCTTGAATTAACCAACCGCGATAATTCAGCAGAAGAATATAAATTTCGCCTATTGCTAGTAGAACAGGGACGATTTTGGCTGAAAGATATTCAGCACTGTTTTCGTGTTGAACCTGGTAAGGGGCAATTGACTTTACAGCTAGAGGATAACGAGCTACGTATTTCCGATTTGGGTGAAAAGACCTACGTTCTAAATGAAGGAAGTGAGGATATTAATTGTCAGCAGTATGCACTGGTTAATTTTGAGACTCTGGCAAATCAAAGTGATCTAGTTCAATTTACACTCGTTTCAGGTGATTCACGGCTGCTGTTTAATATTGAAGGTCCTGGAGCAGAGGAAGGCCTAACTTTACCACTCCTGTTTGACCAGAGCCGGTACAGCAAGCTCTTCAAAGAAGAGGGGAATGCGACTTTCAATCGATTGAAAGGACGTATTATCCAGGATAATACCGAACACAAAGTTGTTGGCGTTCGTCAGCAGCTGCTTGCTCTCGAGGCCTTGTTGGTCGAGAAACGCCTGCTTGGCACACATGGTGATGAAAGAGTATTTGAGCTTGATGAACTTCTGATAAGCTATCCTGAACTCTATAATGCTTATAATCAGCTGTTTTCATATTATCAATCCCGCAGCACTTTGCCTAGTTTGGTATCGTGGTCAGCTGAATATCGTAGATTAATAAGTCATATAATTGCGACGTTTGAGCAAGCATTGAAGCAAATCAGTCTTAGTAGAGCTTTAACCGTGCAAGAAAAACAGCTCCTCTATTTAGGTATTTGCCATGTCGATACAAATGAGCGTTTATCTCCACTACACCCTTTGGTGCTTGCCTACCATTTACAGCTAGCTGAAGCCATTGTTAAAGAACAAGAAGATTTTAACTCTTCGTCATTTGCAGTGTTGCCTTCAATTACACTCGATCGTTTAGTCGTATCGGGGTTAATGCCATATGTTTACCATAGTGAGCACGAATATGCGCAATTACAACCTGTAGAAGAGAATCGATTCTGGATTGATATCGTCCCTCAGCGTCAGGTAAGTCATGAATATGTTAAGCGTCTAGTGAGAGATAAATTAAATGAGTTTACGGACGCATATTCAAGGTTATTCATGAGTGGCAAAAGTAATGCGATCATTATCAATGCTATTAATCAAGGTGCAGCTAAAGAACTGTTTCTCGGATTGGTAGAATATTTTAAACAGGAAAAAGAACACTCTATTTCTGTACACGTTAACTGTTATGACGTACACCTGTTGCCCAATATGTTTGATCATTTTGCTGAATGCGGTAGCTATGAAGAACTTAAAAATGACTTAGGGCTTAACAGCGGTGTGTGGAGGGCAGAAGCTGATCTGTTAATTGACTTGTTACGCAGCCGATTAACGTTTTCTAAGTTTGTGTTGCCGTCGGAAAGTGAAAAACTAGCCTATGCTCACTTGGCATTTTTTACTAACACTGCACCAGTAGATTGCCGTCAGATTCGCATTGAAGATACATCCAGCGGAGTGCTGTGCCATGGGTTGATTGCAGGAGAGGGTGCTGAAACTCAAGGGGATGCTTACTTTACAGCATTTGGTCTGCGTGATGTTGATATTGAACCTTACAGCGCCTTGCGCCTCGCACGATTAGTCGGCTGTTTGTGGCAGCCTGCGCGTCAGAGCAACAGCCAGTACCATGGGCAAGGTATTGGATTAGCAGTAAGTGGTGATTTTAAACAACTTTTAAATTATTCATATAACAGCGCACTTTGGACTACCATTATCGACCCTAAAGTTACTCTCGATTTCTTTACTAGTCAGAAAGATGTGGTACTGATTCACTATTCGGACCAATACACCAGTTGTGCAGGTTATGATGCAGTTACAGTCACAAAACAAGTTGACCTTTTCTTACGACTACTCCAGACAGAAAGTTTACAAGGTCAACATTCGTTAGATAGTAAGCATCTGCTTGCTCAATTTAATGCTTTCAATGGTGAATGGCTACTTAAAATGTTGCGTTCAAGTGAAAAGGAACGCAAAGAAAAGCATGGTATTATCGGTGCATATAAATTTATCCAGTCCATGCTGAATAAATCCGATATTTGTTGGGTTCCGTTATCGGTTGCCGAAATGATTCGAGTATCTGGTAACGTCGGACTTAAAATGAAAGAGAGTGATTTGTCGAGGAACTTGCAAGGTTATCGTAAAGGTGCGATTTCAGATGATGTGCTTTTTGTTGGGTTTAAGGAAAATAAACTCTACCTTTTACCTCTTGAGGTAAAAACAGGTGCTCGACCAGATTACAATTATGCTGGCCAACAGGCTAGTGAGCTTAAACGTTACTTAAAAGAGGATATCCTGGAGCCTCAAACATTGGCCTCGAAATTGTATCGTGCACTCTTTGTTCGCCAAGTATTAATGCAGGTGGAAAAGTTGCGTTTGTACGGTGTATTGGAAAGCGAAAAGATAGCACCTTTATTAGAGAATCGAGAATGGTGGTTAACAGGTGAGTACCAGTTGGGTGAATTAACTGATTATCCGAATGGTTTTGTTGTTGCGCATGTTGATAGTGGAACTTGTTTTGATATTTCTTATAAGGAAGCTCAACAGGATATTTTACAGATTGAAATTCCTTATTCACTGTTACCATCACTTATTGCAAACCAAAATGGAGAATCATCGTTAACGGAACGTTATCATGTCCCGTCTAAGTATCTACTCATGCCAAATCAGGATGCAAATATATTACAATCCGTAGTAGATATAGTTTCAACAATTAAAGTTCCTGAGGATGCAGAAAAATCAGAGTCTGAGGTGCCATTGCTACAATCCGAGGCTGTTATATCCAGAACTAGTGATGAGCCATTAAAAATCTTGTTCGGACATGACACAGTACAGCAGACACCGTTATATTGGGAACCAACCAATACCTCAAAATTTATGAATACCAATACAGGTATTATTGGAACGATGGGGACAGGTAAAACTCAATTTACAAAGTCTCTAGTGACGCAGCTGATGCGAAACCAGTTGAATAATGTAGACGGTAAGCCGATTGGGCTGTTGATCTTTGATTACAAATCGGACTATGTTGATGATGCTTTTATTGAGGCCACTCAGGCTAAAAAATACCAGCTTTCTTTACTACCGTATAATCCGTTATCTCTATTTGGTGATATGCCGATGTTGCCAAGACATACGGCAATGGCATTCTCTGAAACGATGGGGAAAGCCTATAACCTCGGCGTAAAACAGCGAATGAAACTGGTGGGACTAATAATGGAATGCTATGACTTGGCAGGTATAGTCCCTCATGATCGTTCAACCTGGAATCGTATTGCTCCCACTATTGAAGATGTATGGCAGCAATATTTGGCTCAGGAAAAAGTTGACGAAGATTCATTGTATGCGGCACTTTATAATTTAGCTGGATTCCAAATTTTTGAGACAAATCCTACAAAAATGACCAGTTTGTATGATTTAGTTGACGGGGTCACTGTTATTGAGTTAGCAGGATATCCAACGGAGATACAAAATCTTGTTGTGGCTTTAACACTGGATCTTTTTTACGCACAAATGCAGAAGCATGGAAAGCCCACGGTTAAAGGAGATTATCGACAACTTACCAAAATGATTTTGGTAGATGAAGCTGATAATTTTATGAGACAGGATTTTGCTAGCTTGAGAAAAATTCTTAAAGAAGGACGTGAATATGGTGTTGGTGCTATTCTCTCAACACAGGAAATCACTCACTTCAAAACTGGTGAAAATAATTATGCCTCATATATTTTAACATGGGTTATTCACCGAGTGTCAGAAATTAAGAATGCAGATATCAAAGCTGTATTTAACGTGGATGATAAAAGTGAACAGGAGTCTTTGATGGGGCTTATTAGGCAGTTAGATAAACATTTTAGCCTATATATTGATGGCAATAAAATAGTTAAGAAAATGCGTGATAAAGCATTTTGGGAGTTAGCTAAGTTATGATTTTTATTTAGCTTAAACATATTTTTCTTTATGGACTCTTTTCATAATTTAGATGGAGTCCATGATATTAAAT
>NZ_JANEWI010000070.1:0-3520 GCF_028069775.1 Citrobacter sp. Igbk 17
AAATTCAACAAGACACCATTCCTGGCTAATGATTATGATGTTGCGGAAATCAATATAACAATCTTTGTGAAACAGAGAGGCGACTCTATCGTTTTACAGGGGTACAACAACGCTCCTCAGGCAATAAAGATTACCCTTCCAAACAGGTAACTCAATGAATAAAAATATCATTCTCATCTCCGGGATGCTCTTTTCGACTGTCGGGCATGCCAGCGCACTCTATTTCTATGAAACAGGCACCGAGGATACCGCACTGGCGGGGGCAGGTCAGGCCGCGCGCGCTCAGGATGCCGCAATCTTGCTCACTAATCCCGCCGGAATGACACGTTTACCCGATCATATGGTGACCACAGGATTGCAGGCAATGGGTGGTGATATTCCTTACACACTCAATAACGCGTCTGTCGAACAGCAAAGTCCCGGCAATGCCATGAAGGTATTCCCTAATGCCAGTCTGTTTTACACCCAACACCTGAACGATACCGTTTCTGCGGGAATTGGATTGTATAGCAACTATGGCCTCGGTATTGATTTTGGTCACTGGGCAGGCGATCGACTCATTAAAAAAAGTACGATGGTTGCGATGACGCTAAGTCCAGGTGTGGCATGGAAACTGAGTGATAGAGTGTCCGTTGGTGCCGCAGCCGGGCTCAACTACGGTTTTCTATCTCTGACCCGGAATAATGATGGCAATGATCAGACACAACACGACCATGACTGGGCGATGAACTATCATCTTGGCTTATTAATGGATTTAACCGATCAAACCCGTGCAGGTATTACCTGGACCAGCAAGACAGACTACCATTTCAATATTGATGGTAAGGTACGATTCCCGAACCAGCCCAATCTTGAGTATGATGTGCCGTTCTCTACCCAGGTGCATGCACCACAACAGGTGATGTTTAGCCTGGTTCACGATATTAATCAGCAGTGGTCGGTGATGGGCGATCTTGGCTGGCAGGACTGGAGCCAGTTTGGTAGCCCGCAGATACAGGTTAATGGTCATACAAGCGATCGAACAAACCGGCTTCAGGACACATGGCATACCGCGTTGGGTGTGCAATATCGTCCCGATGAGCAGTGGCGCATAAATGCAGGCGTCGCATTTGACAGTTCACCGTACAAAACGCAAAACGATGTCGCACTTTCATTACCAACCGGCGATGAATGGCGCTTTGCCACCGGAGCGCAGTACCAAATTACCCCGGCCAGCAATGTCGGATTTGCAGTCGAATATTTGCATATGCAGTCGGCGAACGTAAAATCAGATCCGTTTGCCGGTGAATACAAAAATCCGTGGCTATGGTTTGCCAGTGTTAACTACAGCTATCAGTTCTAGTATTTGGTTGCTTTCCGCGCATTATCAATAATCACCACGTTGAACTATCTCCCGTCATATTACCGTCCAACACGCGCGGTATAGCTGCATTTTTACCCATATCAGGCTATCTGCTGGTGGCCTCTTCCATTTGTTCTAATTTAAATAAAAACTCATTTCTGCTTTAAGTATTGGGCAACATATGATTTTAATAGACTTATGAACTATCTTCATGGAATAACCATTAATTCACGCCACTCAATAAATTAAAAGAATACAGGTTTTCTCATGCAAATTTTACCCCCGGTACGCCCAGAGCAAAGCATACAGCGTTTGACACAAGCACTTGAACCTATTGCGGAAAAACTCAATGTTGTTCCGCGACGACGCATCATGTGGAAATACAAAAACCAGCCTCAGCTCTATCTGTTTTTGCAAGGCGAGCTCTCTATTTTACGTTCTTCCGATGGTCTGTTGATTGTGACTGTCTATGAGCCTCATTTGTTTGGTATTGCCGAGATGATCCAACCCGTACACGCTCACTTGCTACGTGCTGAAGCGGAATCAACAATATTACGTGTTGATGCCCATAAAGCCAGGGAACTCTTCCATCAACAAGGATTGTGGGAAGATGCCGCTGCGCTACTTGCCTATCATACCGGCTATTTATTTTACCGTGACGATTTAGTGGTGCAACAGCGTACCTATTCAGTGATACGAAATCATTTAGAGGAAATGAATCTGTTACCACAAGAGACCCGACTGCGCGTTTCTATTCTGGATTATATTCAGGAACGTACACATTTATCGCGCAGTAGTGTTTTAAATGTTGTCTCTGCGTTAAAAAAAGGGGGGTATATTGACTTTGAACGGGGAGGGTACCTAACGTCAATCAACAAATTACCTGAGGGGTTCTAAATAAGTCCAAAAATAAACTAAAAACCAATTATCAACATGGTCTAAATATCCTATTGTAGCGACACTTTATTTGTTCCAAACATAACTCTATGTCCACGATAGGAAAGCTATGAAAAAGACACTAATTACACTCATTATTGCTAACGCTTTTACCGCAACAACCGCCTTTGCTGCTGCCGATGTCGGTACCTGGTATGCGGGGGGGAAATTTGGTTGGTCACATTATTTTGACTCCAGCACGACACAACAAACCAATGACCATGGGGATAAATACGGCAATGTGGGTTTTGATAGTGATAATGTGGGTGGCGGTGTATTTACCGGTTATCAAATTACACCGTGGCTTGCCGTCGAAGGTGGCTACGATTACTTAGGTAATATGCAATTCAATGGCAGGAATGGTGCATCAGGTTCGCAAATGAAAAGCCAGGGGTTGCAAGTAACGATGAAAGCAAGTTATGGTCTGACCGATGCCTGGGATATTTATGGTCGGGCAGGGGCGATGGGATATCGCGCAGAATCTGATATTAAAGGAAGTAATCATTTTGACACGGGTATACGTCCGGTAGTCGCGGTGGGTACGGAGTATGCGTTCAATAAAAACTGGGCTGGACGCCTTGAATATCAATGGGTAAGCAACGTGGGAAACGAAAACCAGATTGGTGCCAGCAGCGATATCAGTTCAGTAACGGCAGGGGTATCTTACCGTTTTGGCCAGCATGACTGAGTAGATTAGTAGAACGCAGGACAATGCTTTAATTACGCAATGTAGAAAAAGCCTCCTCATTATTATTGAGGAGGCTTTTTTATTACTCAAATAATGTGGTAACAGTTTGATTGATGCTTAACAGCCCAATTCTATTCTGCTCTCTATAATAGTAGTCATTCATCTGTTGCATTTGCTCAAGCTTGGTTAAAGAGGTATATACCTGGTGAGTCTCACTGTGAACATCAAAAATATCACGCGATTTAACATCCTGAAGATATTCACTTTTTAGTGATATCGCAACATTGTCAATTTGCTGTTTATTTTTTTGATATAACGATCTGTACAGTTCAGGATTAGCAGATGGTGATGTGGCTTCCTGTTGTACAACTGGAATAATCATGTTGTTAATTTTGCTCACCGGTGCCGGTGGTGCCGAATTACAGGCAGAGAGTGTGCCAATGAAAAAGATAAAGTAGAGTTTGCGCATGTGCTTTATATAGACAGTAAGTGGATGCCTGCCATTATCTTTTTTAACAGGTGTGCGTCCACAACTATAATGTTTAAAAATAAAT
>NZ_JANEWI010000071.1:0-2956 GCF_028069775.1 Citrobacter sp. Igbk 17
TATCTTCGAGTGCCCACACAGATTGTCTGATAAATTGTTAAAGAGCAGTTGCGACGCGCTTTAGCGCTCTGTCGCGAGGTGGCGTATATTACGCTTTCCTCTTTCAGAGTCAACCCTCATTTTCAGGATTTTTCTCTTCAACCGGACCGGCTGTTTGTGTGAAGTGATTCACATCCGCCGTGTCGATGGAGGCGCATTATAGGGAGTTTCCCTCAGCCCGCAACCCTTAAATGACAGAAAAATGACTGACTGCTGCAATCCCCAGCAAAAGCCCGCCTTATACCCATTTACACACAGAGTTATCCACAAAGCCGTCAATATTTCCTGCATCACATCCCGGAAAAAGAAGAAACCAACCTTGAATTCTCTTTTCTATATAGAAAGAAAATAACGGATGCCCGTTTTCTACTACATATATAAGAAGGGATGGCGGCGGGAGCGCCCGGATCCCCTACTACCTTTGAATTACGTACCTCATCAGGCGATAATACCCGTACAAATAGTGATTCCAGGACTGCGATGAGACACCCTCTGCAACGAACTGCTATACGCAAACGCCCGATGAAACTCGGCACAACCGTGATCCTCATGGTCAGTGCTGTCCTCTTCTCTGTGCTGCTCGTCGTTCATTTGATTTACTTCTCGCAAATCAGCAACACGACACGTGATGCATTAGCAGACAAAGCACTTGCGGTAGCGCGAACGTTGGCAAACTCTCCTGAAATCCGCGAGGGGCTCAAGAAAAAGCCTGAGGACAGTGGTATCCAGGCAATTGCTCAGGCGGTAAATAAGCGCAACGATTTTTTATTCATCGTTGTCACGGATATGAAAAGCATTCGTTATTCACACCCTGAAGCACAACGTATCGGCCAACCGTTTAAAGGTGACGACATCCTGTTGGCGTTACAGGGCAAAGAGAACGTTGCCATTAATCGCGGCTTTCTGGCTAAAGCGCTACGCGTTTTCACTCCCATTTATGACGAACATCACCAGCAGATTGGTGTTGTGTCGATTGGTCTCGAGTTAAGCAGGGTCACCGAACAGATCAATAACAGCCGCGGCAGTATCTTTTGGTCCATCTTATTTGGCGTTCTGGTTGGGTTACTCGGTACCTGGGTATTGGTGAAGGTTCTCAAACGCATTCTGTTTGGTCTGGAGCCTTATGAAATATCCAACCTGTTCGAACAGCGCCAGGCGATGCTGCACTCTATAAAGGAGGGGGTCATTGCCGTTGATGATAGTGGTGAAGTCACACTGATAAACCAGGCCGCTCAGGAGCTGCTGGATTACCGTAAGTCGCAAGATGATGCCCAGCTCTCCACACTCAGCCATGCGTGGTCTCAAGTCGTTGATCTTTCGCAGGTGCTACGTGATGGAACGCCACGCCGTGATGAGGAGATCACGGTGAAGGACCGACTGCTTTTAATCAACACCGTTCCCGTACTGAGCAATGGCAAAATCATCGGGGCAATTTCAACGTTCAGAGACAAGACAGAAGTCCGTAAACTCATGCAACGTCTGGATGGTATGGTCAACTATGCCGATGCACTTCGTGAACGATCCCACGAATTCATGAACAAGTTACACGTGATTCTGGGATTATTGCACCTGAAAAGTTATAAGCAGTTGGAAAATTACATCATTAAGACGGCCAACAATTATCAGGAAGAGATTGGCTCACTGTTAGGCAAAATAAAATCACCGGTGATCGCTGGCTTTTTACTCAGTAAGATTAATCGCACATCTGATTTAGGTCATAGCCTGATCATTAGTAATGAAAGCCAGTTGCCGGAAAACAGTAATGAAGATCAGGTGGCGGTGTTGATCACCGTACTGGGTAATTTGATTGAGAACGCCCTGGAGGCGCTAGGTCAAGAACCGGGGGGAGAGATCAGCGTATCCTTACATTATCGACACGGCTGGTTGCATTGCGAAGTGAATGACGATGGTCCGGGGATCGCCCCCGAACACATCGACCACATCTTTGAGAAGGGCGTCTCGTCAAAAGGAACCGAGCGAGGCGTCGGTTTAGCACTTGTGAAACAGCAGGTTGAAAACGTTGGCGGCAATATTTCCGTCGAATCCGAACCTGGGGTCTTCACCCAATTTTTTGTACAGTTACCGTGGAATGGTGAGAGGGCCAGCAGATGATCAATGTCTTAATTGTCGATGACGATGCAATGGTAGCGGAGTTAAACCGCCGTTATGTCGCGCAGCTGTCTGGTTTTCATTGCTGCGGAACGGCCTCAACTCTCGAAAAAGCCAAAGAGATCATCTTTCATGGCGAACATCATATTGACCTGATTCTACTGGATATTTATATGCAGAAAGAAAACGGTCTGGACCTGTTACCCATTCTGCACAGCGAAGGCTGTAAATGTGATGTCATCGTCATCTCCTCCGCCGCCGATGCAACAACCATCAAAGACTCACTCCACTACGGTGTCGTTGACTATCTGATCAAACCGTTTCAGGCCTCACGCTTTGAAGAAGCCTTAACCAACTGGCTCCAAAAGAAAACGGATATGGAGAAGCACCAGTACTATGAACAGTCAGAGCTTGACCAACTGATTCATGGTAGCTCTTCCAGCGAGCAGGAAACGCGGCGCTTACCCAAGGGGTTGACACCACAAACGTTACGCACGCTGTGCCAGTGGATTGATGAGCACCAGGACCAAGAGTTCTCCACAGATGAGTTGGCTAACGAGGTTAATATCTCCCGGGTCTCATGCCGCAAATACCTTATCTGGCTCGTCAATTGCCATATCTTATTTACCAGCATCCACTATGGTGTTACTGGCCGACCGGTTTACCGCTACCGCGTTCAGGCAGAGCATTACTCATTACTTAAGCAATACTGCCAATAAAACTCTCCCAGGGATTATTCGTTATATAAAAGTAACAATTATTAAAATAATGAAAAATCCCTTTTCATCCCGCTAAAACAGATAAATAG
>NZ_JANEWI010000072.1:0-2865 GCF_028069775.1 Citrobacter sp. Igbk 17
AACGGACTGGCGACTCAGGCTGGTGAAATTCGCGTTTATTATTATGAACCTTCTACCGGTGAATATCGTGGATGGTCTGACGAATACATTAACGTTGGCGTGAGTATGCCAGGCCATTCGACGACCACAGACCCTGGTGAGGAAAGTCAGGCCTTTGTCGCTGTATTCAACGGTACTGGATGGGAGCAACAGCCAGATAATCGCGGCGTTACGGTGTATTCAACAGCTGACAGAGCAACAACTGTCGTTAACTACATCGGGGAGATTCGTTCAGGATTCACAACTGTTGCACCATCTACTCAGTATGATAAATGGGATGGCAGCAAATGGGTTGCAGATACCGATGCGCAGCGAAAAGCAGCGATAGCAGACGCTGAAAAACAACGCAGTAATTTGCTGGCCAGTACCGATAAAGTAATTCTTGACTGGCGAACAGAACTGATGCTGGGTGAAATAAGCGATGTCAACAGAGCTAAACTGTCGGCGTGGATGGCTTATAAAAACAAGGTTAAGGTGGTCGATGTGACAACCGATCCTGAGAATGTTAAGTGGCCCGCACCCCCGGAGGAGTAGGACATTCCCAACGGCACGCGTAACGGCGTGCCATATAAATTTATCAGCCGGCACGGAACCGTCGGCCGCAATTTCCGCAGCTTCTTTCCCTCCAACATCCTGCCTCATCCATTCACGAGCTGCATCTGGCGATAGTACCAGCGGTCGCCTGTCGTGAATATCTACCAGCCCTTTGTCGGCCGCAGCTGTCACTATAAGGAAACCTTCTGCTTCATCTCCACGTTCGAAAGGTGTGCTGCCGATCGCCGCCATGAATATCGGCTGACCATCGGCCCTATGAATGAAGTAGGGTTGTTTCTTGTCGCCTTCCTTTTTCCACTCGTACCAGCCATCAGCAAAGCAAATAGCGCGACCATGCTGCCAGAGTGGCTTAAACATTCTGCTGGTGGCCGCAGTTTCAGACCGTGCGTTAATGAGCGGCGGTTTATCCCACCAACCGGGGGCGTATCCCCAGATAACTGGATCAAGATGCAACTGCTCATCACGTTCGCTAAGAAGCAGAACTTTTGTTCCTGGCGCTACGTTGAATCTTCCGATGGGTTCTGGATCGTATGGAATGTCGCGTTCTGATTCATCAGCGAGAAAGGCGAGATAGTCTTCACGCGTCATTGACTGGGAAAATCTTCCACACATTTTCACCTCCAGGCTGTACTTTGAAGTATAGGTTTTAGCTCAGAAAGTGTTGGTATATTAACTATGGAAAAACGCGCAAATAGTTGAATTTTATGGAGTGGAAATATTGTGGATATACCAGCATGAAAAGTTAAGTCATTGAAAATATTACCAATGAAATCGGTCTCGAAAACCGGAGTAGGGGCAACTCTACCGGGGGTTCAAATCCCCCTCTCTCCGCCACTATTCAAACACTTGCACGCCTTGCTTTCAACGACAGCAGCTACAGATGTTTTTTTCTTTGAGTATCCTCACAAGTTTGTCAGTCTATTGCCTTCGCGACATAAAAATCCGCTTCAAATAAACAAAAAGCCCGCTTCATATGAAGCAGGCCTGATACGTCTTGTACAAAATTAGAACTGGTAGACTAAACCAACGGCAACAATATCGTCGGTTGCGATGCCATTGCTTTCATAGAAGCTGTCATCTTCATCCAGCAGGTTGATTTTGTAATCAACGTAGGTGGACATATTTTTATTGAAGTAATAAGTCACACCGACATCAACATATTTTACCAGGTCTTTGTCTGTGTAACGTGGGGTTCCATTACTGTTGTGATCCCAACCGCCTAAATCACTGCCTTTGGACTGCAGGTAAGATACGGACGGACGCAGACCGTAATCGAACTGGTACTGAGCCACAACTTCAAAGTTTTGCGTTTTGTTGGCGATACCGCCTTTATCAACATCGTCACCAGCAGCATTTTTATAAGTACCTTTGCCGTATGCAGTCATATTGCGGGTTTCTGCATACATCACAGCCAGATAGATATCATTGGCATCATATTTTGCACCAATGGTCCAGGCATCCGCTTTATCACCACCGGCATATTGATTGGTATAGTTGCTATCGCCACGACCTTTAACAACCTGACTGTTGGTACGATCAGAACTGGAGTATGCCGCACCAAGGCTTAAACCAAAGTCGAAGTCATAGGAGGTAGACATACCAAACCCGTCGCCATTTTCGCGAGCCAGTTTACGGTCACCACCGTTGCCAGTACCTTCGCCTGAACCTGGGTTTTCATTATTACCCTGGTACTGCAGAGCGAAGTTCAGACCGTCAACCAGACCAAAGAAGCCGTGGTTACGATAAGTGGCAACACCGTTGGTACGGCCTGTCATATAAACGTCGGTCTGGGTGTAGGTATCGCCACCGAATTCTGGCAGCATATCGGTCCACGCTTCTACATCGTATACCACGCCATAGTTACGACCGTAATCGAAGGTGCCATATTCGCCAAAGCCTAAACCAGCGAAGCCCAGACGAGTCCAGGAGTTTGCGCCTTCACCTTCGGTGCTGTTGGCCTGAACGTTATATTCCCACTGGCCGTAACCCGTCAGCATGTTATTGATCTGAGTTTCGCCTTTGAAGCCAACACGAACGTAAGTCTGGTCGCCATCATTGCTCGCGTCATCAGAGAAATAATGTAAGCCATCTACTTTACCGTACAGATCTAATTTATTGCCGTTCTTATTATAGATTTCAGCTGCATTTGCAGCGCCGGCCGCTAATAACGCGGGGACAATAATTGCCAGTACTTTTCTTTTCATTATGTATTTCCTTATGATAATAATTTATATGAATATGTAGTGCATCCAAAAAACTACATTTTGATAC
>NZ_JANEWI010000073.1:0-2151 GCF_028069775.1 Citrobacter sp. Igbk 17
ATATATTTCCATACACATAAACCTTGATCTTTTATCTAAAATTAGACATGCTAGTGGCCTTTCGTGGTTTATTTTATTTATTTGATGGATACATTAAATAATATATTTAAATTTATTAAACCGATGCTCAATATTTAAACCAAACAACCAAGAAGATTAAAGCCATTTTTTATAAACTCTCGTCCCCCTCACCAGGCTGACCGACTATGCCAGATTCAATGTGAGTATCAGAATAGCGCCCACTCTGAAAGGCGTTTATCTACCGTATCCGTTGTGTGAGAACAGAGATAATGTGAGTAACTTAAAAAGTCCTTATCCCCCGCCCCACCGGCACCGCGCTCATCCACATCACTACCGCAGCAGCAATCAGCACCGCACCACCGGTTAATGCCAGCGTTGTCCAGCCAATCTGTCGCCACAATACCGGCGCTTTATGTCCGCTAAGTCTCACCGCCAGCGAACGGAAACTGTGTACCAGCAGAGCCAGTGACGTAATCGTCAAAGAGGTTCCAGCCGCCATCGCCAGCGCCGACGCCATGCCCCAGCTAAAAACGCCAACCACTTTACTAAACAGTAAGACCATGATTGCCCCCGAGCATGGGCGCATTCCCATAGACAAAACGATCATCAGCCGGGCACGCCAGTCATCACCGCTTTGCAACTGTTGAGGGTCTGGCACATGCTGATGCCCACAGCCACAACCCTCATGATGCACATGATGTGGCGTGAAGGCGGTAAATTTTGGGCGACGCAGCAGCTGACACAATTTTTTCAACGCACGAACGCACAGCAGCACCCCCAACACCCCCACCAACGCATAACTTCCTTTCTCCAGCCAGAAACTGCTCATATGCAATTGCCGGGCCGGTAGCTGCAGTACCGTAAGCACCACTATCACCAGCCCAATTGCGACCAGTCCCTGTAACAACGAAGACGCCAGCGTCAGCCCGATACTCGACTTCAACTTCGACGGATGGGTCGCAAGCCAGGTGGTAATAACAATTTTCCCGTGTCCCGGCCCCAGCGCGTGTAGTACCCCATACAGGAAACTAAACAGCAGCAGCGATCCCCCGGCCCGGGTCGGATTAGCAGCAACCGCTTTGAGCAACCCACTCATCTGCTGATTAACATCCCGCTGCCAGACAATACTTTTCACCATGACCTGCGGCCAGATCTGCCATAGCCACAGTATGCCGCCCGTCGCCATCAGCAAAAACAGCGCCAGCGGCCATAGGCTAAGCCAACGACGTCTGACCGTGTGTGGTCGATAAATTACTGACATTGCAACGTCACCGTCTGTGCAAACTGTTTACCTAATTCCATATCCTCCGGCGGTGCATCTTCTTTATCCAGCGACTGTGCAAAACTCAGCGTTTGTTCATTCGGTGTCGGCGTATGCACGGAAATCCGGCATTGCTGGCGTAGGGGCTGTGCCAGAGAGGCATCACTGTCTTTGTCATAGCTCATATCGACGTAGTAGGTCGGATCGAACGTTGAAATGCTATATTTTTGTCCGTTCAACGGCTGCGGCTCTGCCAACGGCAGCACAAATGTCAGCACCGCCTGATGATCCTCACGTTCCATACCATATTCCGTCGGCCGATTTTTAAACTTTACCTTTTGTCCCGCATGCCACACTTCAGTGAAATAGTGCTGCCCAAGGACGTTGGCCATCACTTCTGCCGCCAGTTTTTTCCAGATCTCATCACCCGGTTTGGCATTCCCCGCATCATAAAGCAGATCAGCCGAGGTGATTTCATCCATCGTCCAGCGCATTTTCAGCGCTACAAACTGGTTATTTTCACTCACTATCTCAGTTTTCAGGTGGATAAAACTGTGGGGATGCGCACCGACATTAAAAGACAGGATAGCCAGGATCAACGTGACAATGATGCGTTGAACGCGTTGCATGAGTTCTCCACGGTAACAATACAGGCCGCCACAATGATGACGTCCTGGGCGAAAAGAGTGGTGAGCATATCATCGAACGGAAAAATGTTGAGCACCCTTTTCCGGTATCGATTCAGTTCTCAATTTCGACATTTTATTATTTTCCCGTCACCGTAAAAACGACGATTCATGGCTTCAATTTACGTCAAATGATGCATATATGTTAATTATAAGTTTCATATTAATGAATTATTAACAAAT
>NZ_JANEWI010000074.1:0-2012 GCF_028069775.1 Citrobacter sp. Igbk 17
CAATTAACCTATTGATAACAATAAAAATAAAAATTAATTACACCGTGAGGTGCATTTCGGAAATAAAAAAGGCACCCGAAGGTGCCTGATTCAACATGCTGAAACGCTTAAGGATCGTTTACCGCAGAAGATTAATCCAGCGTTGGATTCATGTGACGCAGATCATATGGCGTGATCTGGTAGACGTAATAGTTGAGCCAGTTGGTAAACAGCAAATTGCCATGACTACGCCAGGTCGCTCGCGGTTTGTTTTGCGGATCATTTTTGGGGAAGTAGTTGTACGGTACTTCCGGTGCTAAACCCGCCTCTACATCCCGAAAATACTCGCTACCCAATGTGTGAGCATCATATTCCGGATGACCCGTCACGAAGGCAATACGCTTATCTTTGCTGGCAAACAGGTAGGCATCCCCTTCCTCTGTTTCCGCAAAGATCTCAAGATCGGTGTAGTCCCTGATCAGTGCAGCAGGGAAATCTGCATAGCGAGAGTGCGGAGCCAGAAACGCATCATCAAAACCACGCGTCAGCAGCGCATGAGGATGCAGAATATGGTGCTCATAAACGCCAGAGAGTTTATCTGTGCGGGTTTGCTTTGGAATGCCATAAAGAATATTCAGTGCGGCCTGTACCGCCCAACAGACAAATAGCGTCGATGTGACATGATCTTTAGCCCACTCAAGCACCTGTTTAATCTGCGGCCAGTATGCCACATCGTTAAACTCAACCAGGCCCAGTGGTGCACCGGTCACGATCAGCCCGTCAAAGTTCTGATCGCTGATATCCTCGAAATTACAGTAGAAGTTATTCAGATGTTCCGTTGGCGTGTTGCGTGACTCGCGGGCATCAATGCGTAACAGCTGAACATCCACCTGCAGGGGGGAGTTCGACAGTAAACGCAGGAACTGGTTTTCCGTTTCAATCTTCTTTGGCATCAGGTTGAGGATAAGTACCTTCAGTGGACGAATTTCCTGGCCAGAAGCGCGGGATGTCGTCATGACAAAGACGTTTTCCTCACGTAAGAAACTGACGGCGGGTAGCTCGTCCTGCACGCGAATTGGCATAACCTGATAACCTCACTACATACGCTTAAACGTTTAGACATCCAGATAGCTGAAGATACCCAGGAATCATATGAATGTCGAGCTTGCATGTTCAAGTTGAGAAAGTTTCACGGTTCCTTGCTGTAGAATAGTGCAGTTAACATAAAAGGAGAATGCTATGGCCCTGATCATTCGTCGTTCACGCCGGGACGAAGGCGAGAAGTTAGTTTCTATCTGGTGTCGTTCAGTCGATGCCACGCACCATTTTCTCTCACCTGATTACCGAATTGAGCTGGAAGAGCTGGTACGTTCGTTTTTGCCAGAAGCTCCGCTCTGGGTTGCGGTAACGGAAAAGGATGAGCCAGTCGCATTTATGCTGCTGACCGAACAGCATATAGATGCTCTGTTTGTTGATCCGGATATGCGCGGTAGCGGTGTCGGTAAACTGCTGATTGAACATGCTTTATCGTTAGCATCGACACTGACGACTGACGTTAACGAACAAAATGATCAAGCGGTGGGGTTTTATAAGAAGATGGGCTTTAAAGTGACAGGACGCACGGAAGTAGACGATCTCGGACGACCGTATCCGCTACTGAAACTGGTGCTCGGGTAATAATGTAGAGAGTTGTAGGCCGGATAAGGCGATACGCTACTTCCGGCAAGGTATCGCCGGAAATGCCTGATGCGCTGCGCTTATCAGGCCTACCTTGTGGTGCCGTTGTAGGCCGGATAAGGCGGGACGCCGCATCCGGCAAAATGCCGTCGGGAGTGCCTGATGCGTTGCGCTTATCAGGCCTACAACATACATTCAGTCCGGTGCATCCGGCGGTTTTCACCCCGCACAGACGCAAAAAAGCCCATCCGTCAGGATGGGCTTCTTCACTTATTTGATGCCTGGCAGTTTATGGCGGGCGTCCTGCCCGCCACCCTCCGGGCCGTTGCTGCGCAACGTTCAAATCCGCTCCCGGC
>NZ_JANEWI010000075.1:0-1571 GCF_028069775.1 Citrobacter sp. Igbk 17
GTTTATGTAGTAATGTTAAGTTCCCAATGTTATATACATAATCTTTTGCAAATGTTCCTTTGGGTAATATAAAGTGCTCATCCTTCTCCCATAGAATGGTGGATTGCGGAAGAACATGCTCTAAGTGAACTTCATTATAGTTAGGTATACTTTGCATTTTATTATCGTATAAATAGCACTTTGATAGTATATATTTTGCTATTTGATTATCTTGCGCTTTAAATTGTCTCATTGCTGCTATAAAAGCATCATCACCTATTTTCTCATGCTGGCTAAAAAAAGGTTGTATCGCGTCTTCGTTACTATCTCCAGCAATTAATCGGCGAATTACTTCATCAAATACTTTCTTCGCTCCACCAACTGAATAATCGCAAATTGTGATCCATCTAAATAAAAAGGATAAACTTAACCTTGCCATTATATCCATAAATTCAGATCTAAACCGATATGTATACATTAATAGTGGCAAACATGTTGTGTATTTTAATGTATTTATTTCCCCACAAAATGAAAGATATTTTTCCTTCCCAGAGTAATTTGCACATGTTGGGAAATATAACTCAGCAGAGGCGTAACCAGAAAAGTCAGCAGCTGTTTCCTTTAGATCTTTTGAAAAAGAAACTATATCCTCTGATAAATCAATGTGTGCTCCGATATTCTTATAGAGTTCCTTCTTCGTAATATTAGAGCCTTGAATTGCCTCCCAATAAACACGTAAAAAATCAACGGGAGAAAGCCTGCTCGATTCAATTGATGAAATCATAGACTCCCAATTATTTAGTAACAGTTCACTTTGCTCCTCATTTCCATTGGATTTCATTAATATTTTATTTTTTAATAGATCAGCAACACTTAGATCCATACCTTTTGAGTTTAATGACTCAAATAACAGAAAAGCATCATAATCAGTCTCAACCTCAATTGTTATAAATTTTAATTTTTTTACAACATGTACTAATGTAGTATAAATATCTTTAAGAGCATTCTCGCCAGTAAACTCATCAATAATTTTTTTAATAAAGGTTTTTTTAGTCTTTAGAAGACGGTTATCATTCTTATTGATCTTATAAGCAGCATCATCTACAGAAAAAGAGTCCTTTTTCTCATTTCTAATGATATATTCAAAAAGCTCATTATCTTTTTTATTCAAGCGCAAATAATAATTATCAGGCTCACTTGGTTCCCTTAGCCTTGCTCTCGCGATCTTTGCAATTTTATTTGATAGATCCATTGATGCAGGGTTTCTCTCTACCTGACTCAGTATGTCAAGGTTTGAAGAAAAAGATTCTCCCAAGCTAGCAAGCACATAGAATAGCATCGAAAAGGTAGCTAAACGCTGCTGACCATCTACTATATCAAAAGTGTCGGTTTCTTTCTGATGCTTTTTTAATACTATTGTCCCCATAAAGTATTCAGATTGCTGAGCATGAGATATAACAATATCCGTCCATAACGTTTCTACCTCATTTACCGACCAAGAATAATCTCTCTGATAATCAGGAACAATATATTTGGTTTCTAATCCTGTTAATATCTTCTCAAGACTTTTACTTTCCGGAATAATATTCATT
>NZ_JANEWI010000076.1:0-1570 GCF_028069775.1 Citrobacter sp. Igbk 17
CGTGAATACATAGCGTAATGAAGCGAACCGGGGGAACTGAAACATCTAAGTACCCCGAGGAAAAGAAATCAACCGAGATTCCCCCAGTAGCGGCGAGCGAACGGGGAGCAGCCCAGAGTCTGAATCAGCATGTGTGTTAGTGGAAGCGTCTGGAAAGTCGCACGATACAGGGTGAAAGTCCCGTACACAAAAGTGCATGTGTTGTGAACTCGAAGAGTAGGGCGGGACACGTGGTATCCTGTCTGAATATGGGGGGACCATCCTCCAAGGCTAAATACTCCTGACTGACCGATAGTGAACCAGTACCGTGAGGGAAAGGCGAAAAGAACCCCGGCGAGGGGAGTGAAAAAGAACCTGAAACCGTGTACGTACAAGCAGTGGGAGCCTCTTTATGGGGTGACTGCGTACCTTTTGTATAATGGGTCAGCGACTTATATTCTGTAGCAAGGTTAACCGAATAGGGGAGCCGAAGGGAAACCGAGTCTTAACTGGGCGTTAAGTTGCAGGGTATAGACCCGAAACCCGGTGATCTAGCCATGGGCAGGTTGAAGGTTGGGTAACACTAACTGGAGGACCGAACCGACTAATGTTGAAAAATTAGCGGATGACTTGTGGCTGGGGGTGAAAGGCCAATCAAACCGGGAGATAGCTGGTTCTCCCCGAAAGCTATTTAGGTAGCGCCTCGTGAATTCATCTTCGGGGGTAGAGCACTGTTTCGGCTAGGGGGTCATCCCGACTTACCAACCCGATGCAAACTGCGAATACCGAAGAATGTTATCACGGGAGACACACGGCGGGTGCTAACGTCCGTCGTGAAGAGGGAAACAACCCAGACCGCCAGCTAAGGTCCCAAAGTCACAGTTAAGTGGGAAACGATGTGGGAAGGCACAGACAGCCAGGATGTTGGCTTAGAAGCAGCCATCATTTAAAGAAAGCGTAATAGCTCACTGGTCGAGTCGGCCTGCGCGGAAGATGTAACGGGGCTAAACTGTGCACCGAAGCTGCGGCAGCGACACTATGTGTTGTTGGGTAGGGGAGCGTTCTGTAAGCCGTTGAAGGTGTCCTGTGAGGGGTGCTGGAGGTATCAGAAGTGCGAATGCTGACATAAGTAACGATAATGCGGGTGAAAAACCCGCACGCCGGAAGACCAAGGGTTCCTGTCCAACGTTAATCGGGGCAGGGTGAGTCGACCCCTAAGGCGAGGCCGAAAGGCGTAGTCGATGGGAAACAGGTTAATATTCCTGTACTTGGTGTTACTGCGAAGGGGGGACGGAGAAGGCTATGTTAGCCGGGCGACGGTTGTCCCGGTTTAAGCATGTAGGCGGAGAGTTTAGGTAAATCCGGACTCTTACTAACGCTGAGGTGTGATGACGAGGCACTACGGTGCTGAAGTAACAAATGCCCTGCTTCCAGGAAAAGCCTCTAAGCATCAGGTAACACAAAATCGTACCCCAAACCGACACAGGTGGTCAGGTAGAGAATACCAAGGCGCTTGAGAGAACTCGGGTGAAGGAACTAGGCAAAATGGTGCCGTAACTTCGGGAGAAGGCACGCTGATATGTAGGTGAAG
>NZ_JANEWI010000077.1:0-1196 GCF_028069775.1 Citrobacter sp. Igbk 17
TGGAGCTGAAATCAGTCGAAGATACCAGCTGGCTGCAACTGTTTATTAAAAACACAGCACTGTGCAAACACGAAAGTGGACGTATACGGTGTGACGCCTGCCCGGTGCCGGAAGGTTAATTGATGGGGTTATCCGTAAGGAGAAGCTCTTGATCGAAGCCCCGGTAAACGGCGGCCGTAACTATAACGGTCCTAAGGTAGCGAAATTCCTTGTCGGGTAAGTTCCGACCTGCACGAATGGCGTAATGATGGCCAGGCTGTCTCCACCCGAGACTCAGTGAAATTGAACTCGCTGTGAAGATGCAGTGTACCCGCGGCAAGACGGAAAGACCCCGTGAACCTTTACTATAGCTTGACACTGAACACTGGTCCTTGATGTGTAGGATAGGTGGGAGGCTTTGAAGTGTGGACGCCAGTCTGCATGGAGCCGACCTTGAAATACCACCCTTTAATGGCTGGTGTTCTAACGTAGACCCGTGATCCGGGTTGCGGACAGTGTCTGGTGGGTAGTTTGACTGGGGCGGTCTCCTCCTAAAGAGTAACGGAGGAGCACGAAGGTTAGCTAATCCTGGTCGGACATCAGGAGGTTAGTGCAAAGGCATAAGCTAGCTTGACTGCGAGAGTGACGGCTCGAGCAGGTGCGAAAGCAGGTCTTAGTGATCCGGTGGTTCTGAATGGAAGGGCCATCGCTCAACGGATAAAAGGTACTCCGGGGATAACAGGCTGATACCGCCCAAGAGTTCATATCGACGGCGGTGTTTGGCACCTCGATGTCGGCTCATCACATCCTGGGGCTGAAGTAGGTCCCAAGGGTATGGCTGTTCGCCATTTAAAGTGGTACGCGAGCTGGGTTTAGAACGTCGTGAGACAGTTCGGTCCCTATCTGCCGTGGGCGCTGGAGAATTGAGGGGGGCTGCTCCTAGTACGAGAGGACCGGAGTGGACGCATCACTGGTGTTCGGGTTGTCATGCCAATGGCATTGCCCGGTAGCTAAATGCGGAAGAGATAAGTGCTGAAAGCATCTAAGCACGAAACTTGCCCCGAGATGAGTTCTCCCTGAGACTATAAGTCTCCTGAAGGAACGTTGAAGACGACGACGTTGATAGGTCGGGTGTGTAAGTGTAGCGATACATTGAGCTAACCGATACTAATGAACCGTGAGGCTTAACCTTACAACGCCGAAGATGTTTTGGCGAA
>NZ_JANEWI010000078.1:0-1164 GCF_028069775.1 Citrobacter sp. Igbk 17
ACGTATAAGTAATAAATAACATGCATAGCGCTTCTCACGTTGTGACTAAAATACTATAAATTGCCATTTGACCTACGCCAGAAATCAGCACAATATTTATAGCCACTGACTAATGACTAATTTAAAACATAGCATGTATTTAATTAAGTATTCATTCAAACTAAATTAGCGTTAGTTTCTGTGATCTGTCTCCTTTTTATATGCAAATGGTATATATATACATTGAACAATTGATTTTTAGAACTTAGTCTTCCTGAACACTCTTTAACAAAACCTGGTATATAAATGACCATTTACATTATTAAAAATAGCTGTATATACGATAACATCAATCATGAGTTAAAAAGCAAAGATGGGACCCGGGCGATAAAACTTACCCACATGCGGTCTAAGTGTTTAGATTTTATTCTAACTAATGCACAAGAATTGGTGATTAGAAAAAATCAGATTTCAGCTGTACTATGGGAAGAAAGAAGTGAATTTATAAACGATGCAAATTTAACACAACTACTATACCTGGTCAGAAAAGACCTGAAGTTTTTTGGTATTGATAATTTGTTTGTAACAATCCCACGTCAGGGGATCCAGCTTAATGGGGATATAGAAATTAAATGTTTGGAAAACAAACAGCACATTTTCCAGAATCGTTTTATTTATCCTATAACAATAGCTCTGATCGCGCTAATAATTCTATATGCCGTACTGAACTTTTACTTATCATAAAGCAGTAATGCCCATGGATGGGCAATACCACTCACTTAACAAAAATTTGTGCTAACTTATCTTTCAACATTTTCAATACAGGTCCTGCAAACACCCCACCCAGCCCGGACAATATAAGTATCATATGAGTCCCTGCGCCTTTATCAAGGGCAATGCTGGATAGCAAAAAACCAGTAAAACATGAAATAACAACTTGTTTTAGACATCCTTTAATATTTTTCTGCGTTCTCCTTCGAGTTTCTCTCATGAGGTAACTCACAACGCCTCCCCATGCGCTTACGATGATAACCGCAAGTATCGTTTCAAGCTCGATGATACCTCGAACAGTAGGTTCCGAACCAATTATCATTGTCATAAAAATATCCTTATCATTTTATGGATGAATACTTAGACTGCAACATAAAAATCCATTGTCGAAGCACAGCATAGTATTTATTATAT